>CANFKS010000026.1 GCA_947447625.1 Rhodospirillales bacterium
ATATGGCTTTCGCCGAGGCCATAGCAGTGAAACCGCTTGAGCGTGATCATGCCGGGCGCCCCGGCCATCTCCAGCAGGCGGGGGATGAACTGCTGTTCGAGCATGCGATGCAGTTCGCGCGGCACGCCGGGCGAAAAGAAGAAGCGGGCGCGGCCGATGGTGATGGCAAAGCCGCAGGCGGTGCCGATCGGGTTGTCGATGAATTCGGCACCCTCGGGCAGCATCGCCTGCTTCTTGTTGTTGGGCGGCATGGTGCGGCCGCGGCTGGTGAAGAAATGCTCCATCCGGGCGAGCCATTCCTCATCCAACACCAGACCGACGCCGGCGGCCTGGGCCGCAATCTCCTGGCTCAGATCATCCACCGTCGGGCCGAGGCCACCATTGACGATCACGACATCGGCGCGCTCGGAGGCGAGCTTGAATGCGCTCAGCAGCGCATCGCGGTCATCGCCGACCGTGGTGCCCCAATACACGCTGAGGCCCACATCCTCCAGCTTCTGCGCCATGTACGAGAAGTTGGTGTTGGTGATCTTCCCGGTGAGGACCTCGTCGCCGGTGCAGAGGATTTCGATCTTCATCCGGTCAGGCTTTCGCGTATTTGCCGGTGCGCTGCGGCGCGGTTTCGGGCTTCATGCCGGCGCGCTCAAGGCGGGTGTCGCGGCCCCAGCTCCGCTTGAGATCGTCGCGCACACTGATGGCCAGCGTGCCGACCTGTTCGACCGTGAGCTCGATGCGGTCGCCGTCCTGGAAGGCATGCAGGCCACGGTGATTGGTGCCGGTGGCGAGGATGTCGCCGGGCAGCAGCGTGTGCACCGAGCTGACCCATTCGATGCAGCGCGCAATCTTGTGGGCCATGTCGTCGGTGTTGAAGTTCTGCTTGACCTCGCCATTGTTGGTCAAGGTGATCTGCAAATTCTGCGGATCGGCGATTTCGTCGGCTGTGACGATCCAGGGCCCGATCGGAGCGAAGGTCTCGCGCGACTTCATCTGATAGAAGGCGGGCACGCCGCGGGCGGAGCCGTCGATGAAGCAGGTGTAGCCGAAGACGTAGTCCATCGCGTCGGCGGCTTTGACGTTGGTGGCGGTCTTGCCGATCACCAGCGCCAGTTCGGCCTCGCCTTCAAAGATCGAGGCGCCGACATCAGGCAGCACCATGGCATCGTTCGGGCCGATGACGGCGGTGGACGCCTTGTTGAACGCGTTGATCGGCGCGGCTTCGGTTTTGGTGCCGTCCTCCATGTAGTTGACGGCCATGCAGATGATGTTGCCGGGCCGCGGCAGCGGCGGGCGCAGCGTGACGGCCGATAGCGGGGTGGCCGTGCCGCGGGCAACGGCGGCCTCGATGCGGCCGCGATAGCGGGCGAAATCGCCGATCAGGTTGCTGATGAGGTTGTGCGGCCCGGTATGCGGCACATCGGCCACTTCGGCCGTGATGTCGACGATGCCGTCGCCCTTGACGACCCCAAGACGGAAATCATTGAAAAATGCGAGTTTCATGGCGCCCTCCGCGTGTGTTCAGCAGAGAATAGAGGAGGCAGCGCCAGCGGGACAGGGGGGTCAGGCCGGATTGATGGTCAGGCGAACGACCATGCCATCCGGCGACACTGCGCCGCGGCCGGGGCCGGCGAGGATGATGGCGTCCTGCACGCTCGCGGTGCGCTCATCGAGGCGGAGTTCGCCCTGGAGCACGACGAGCACATCGGCAGTGGCGCCGCCGGGGTCGATCGGGCCGCCATGGAAGCGGGTGACGCTGTGGCGATGCCGGGTGCGTTCGGTCATGGCGTTGACGACGATGCAGGGCCCGCCATGGATGCGGCAGGCAAGCGGCCAGCCGCCATCGAATGGGGTTGGCTGGCCCAAGCCTGTGATGTCGAGGGTGGCATCGGGGCCGGAAAGTGTAAATCCAGGGCCTTGGACGAGGGTGATGGTGCGGTCATGCCCGGCATAATCCGAAAACGGGGCGCAGGCATCGAGGAAGGCGAACCCGATCAGCCAGCCCGGCCCGGTCGCGATATCGGCCTTGCGCCCGGCGCCGTTGCGCCATGGCGATACCGCCAGAGCCTCACGCCGGATCAGGGTCATGCCGCCAGCACCCCGGTGCCGGTGAGGAAATTCAGCAGCACGCGCTCGGTGCCGGGCAAGGCGCGGTAATTGGCCGCCCGCTCGCGATCCCGCTCGCCCCAGACGATACCGAACAAATCGGCCGTCGCCTCCGGATGGAACTGCACCGAATACCAGTTCCCCCCGTGATCCAGCGCGGCGGCAGGCAGGGTCTCGCGCGTCGCCAACACAATGGCGCCGGGCGGCGGCGCCTCCACCCGATCGTAGTTGCTGAAATGGAATGCCGCATCCGGGGCGAACCCATTGAACAGAAAATGATCCCGCCCGGCCGCCGTGCGCGTCACCGGATACGAGCCGGCCGTCACCCCATGCGGATTGACCCCGACCGTGCCGCCCTCCAGCACCGCACCCATTTGATGACCACCGCAGATGCCGAACCACGGCTTGCCCGAGGCCCGCCAGGCGCGCAGGAAATCCATCGTACGGCCCTGCCATTCGTGCCCGGCATGCACCGAATCGATGCTGCCGCCGAGGATCACCGCATCCACCTGCGCCACATCCGCCAACGCCTCGCCGCGATGCGGGCGGACCCCGCGATAGATGATGCGCCCGTCGAGCCCCAGGCTGGAGAGGCACAGCCGCATCCACACACTGTCGTCATCCCCCCCCGCGAGGCGGCAGAATTGATGCGGATCATAGGTCCCCTCGCCACCGAGCAGCGAAATGAACAAAACGGTGGGGCGGGCGCTCATGGGCTGGGTTCCTCTGGTTTTCCGGACGCGCCGGCGTCCTCGGCATCGCGGGCGCGGGCCTGCTGCTTGCGCTTGCGCAGGTTCTCGCGCAGCGCCAGCGCGGCACGCGCCTCGCGCTCGGCCTTGGCGATACGGGCGGCTTCGGTAAGGGTCGGTTTGGGATCGGGCATAGGCCATTGATCCGGGGCGGGAAGGTGGCGTCAAGACCTCGTTGGGTTCCGTGCGGATTCATAGTTCCTTGAGAAGCCGGGTCGTGTTATCTCTGTTACGGATTTTGGCCGGTGAGGCCCCTAAACCCTTGGGAGCAAACGTTTAAAAATGTTAACAAATGTTGCGGTCGCGCTTGCGATGAGCGTACTCGTTGCCACCACAGCCCTGGCGCAGCCGATCAAGGTCGGGCTGACCGGGCCGTTCACCGGCGGATCCGCCTCGATGGGCGTCTCCATGCGTGACGGTGTGAAGCTCGCGGTCGGCGAAATCAACAAGGCCGGCGGCATCATGGGCCGCCAGATCGCCCTCGTGGAGCGCGACGACGAGGCCAAGAACGAGATCGGCGTGCAGATCGCGCAGGAGTTGATCAACAAGGAGCAGGTCGTAGCCACCCTCGGCTTCATCAACACCGGCGTCGCCCTCGCATCGCAGCGCTTCTATCAGGAAGCCGAAATCCCGGTGCTGAACAACGTCGCCACCGGCACGGCGATCACGGGGCAGTTCAAGGCCCCCAACTACATTTTCCGCACCGCGGCCAATGACCTGATCCAGAGCGCCATGATCGCCAACGAGGCGATCAAGCGGCAGGGCTTCAAGGCGCCGGCCATCCTGGCCGACAGCACCAATTACGGCCAACTCGGCCGTGAAGACCTGGTGCGCGCCCTGACCGGGCTCGGCGTCAAGACGGTGGCCGAGGAAAAATTCAACATCGGCGACACCGACATGACGGCGCAGTTGCTGCGCGCCAAGCAGGCCGGCGCCGACGTGATCCTGACCTACGCAATCGGCCCGGAACTGGCGCAGATCGCCAACGGCATGGCCAAGCTCGGCTGGAAAGTGCCCATGATCGGCTCCTGGACGCTTTCGATGGCGACCTTCATCGACAATGCCGGCGCCAACGGCGAAGGCGCGATGATGCCGCAGACCTTCATCCAGACCGGCAACACCGCCAAGCGCAAGGTCTTCATCGAATCCTACCAGGCGGCCTACAAGGTGGATCGCATCCCCTCGCCGGTTTCGGCCGCGCAGGGCTATGACAGCGTGTTCCTCCTCAAGGCCGCGATCGAGCAGGCGAAATCGACCGACGGCGCCAAGATCCGCGCCGCCCTCGAAAACCTCCAAACCAAGGTTGACGGCGTGGTGACGGTGTATGACCGCCCTTACTCGCCCGCCGACCATGAGGCGATCAGCAACAACATCCCCGTCTTCGGCGTGGTCAAGGGCGGCCGCGTCGTGGTGGCCCACGAGGACGACATCGCCGGCGACAAGGCCGTGCGGGTGAAGCCGAAAAACTAACCCGTCAGGGCGCTGCTGCCGAGGTTTTTGGCTCCTTTTCCCGTATAAAAGGAGCGTCTTTTCTTGACCTCGGAGTACTCGATGCAGGTTCTCGCGCAGCTCCTGGTGAGCGGCATCGCCGTCGGCATGATCTACGGCGTGATCGCCTTCGGCTATCAATTGACGTTCGCGACGTCCAAGACCCTGAATTTCGGCCAGGGCGAGGCGCTGATGCTGGGCTCGCTGGTCGGGCTCTCCGTGGTCACCATCACGGGCTACTGGATCATGCTGCCGATCGTGCTCGCCTTCGGCATGATCCAGGGCGCGGTGGTGGAGCGGCTCGGCGTGCGCCAGGCGATCAAGACCAAATCCGAGGCGGGCTGGATCATGGCCACGATCGCGCTCGGGATCATTTTCAAAAACCTGGCCGAGAACATCTGGGGCCGCGATGCGCTGAAATTCCCCTCGCCGCTGCCCGAGGCGCCATTGTCGTTCATGGGCGTCAATGTGCTGCCGATGGAGGTGGTGATCGTCTTCGGGGCGCTCGCCATGATGCTGCTGGTGGAGGTCTTCAACCGGCGCTCGATCTACGGCAAGGCCGTGGTCGCCACCGCGAACGACCGCGACGCCGCGGGGCTGATGGGGATCAACACCTCCCTGGTGATCACCTTCTCCTACGCCCTGTCCTCGATGACGGCGGCCTTTGCCGGGGTTCTGGTGGCACCGGTGACATTGACCGGCGCGTCGATGGGCGGCGCGCTCGGGCTGAAGGCCTTTGCGGTGGCGATCATCGGCGGCTTGTCCTCGGGCATGGGCGTGGTGGTCGGCGGGCTGATCCTGGGGATCACCGAGACGCTGACCGGGTATTATCTATCGACCGGCTACAAGGATGTGCCGGGGCTGGTGCTGTTGCTGCTGGTGTTGTCGCTCAAACCCTCGGGCCTGTTCGGCTCGGCGACGATCAAGAAGGTCTGAGGCGATGAAGCGGATTGCTGTTCTGGCGGGAATCGCCGCGGCGCTGGTGTTTCCGTTCGTGGTCACGAGCCCGTACTATCTGCATCTGGTGGTGGTGATCGCGATCTTCTCGATCGTCACGCTGGGGCTCGATATCGTGTTCGGCTACACCGGCGAGGTCTCGCTCGGGCATGCCGCGCTGTTCGGGGTGGGCGCCTATACGGCCGGCGTGCTGGCGTTCCAGTTCGAAATCGGCTTCTGGCTGGCGATCCCGGCGGCAATCGTCGTGGCCCTGGCGTTCGGCGCGCTGCTGGCCTTGCCGGCCCTGCGGGTGACGGGGCCGTACTTGGCGATGGTGACGCTGGCATTCGGCACGATTGTCGCGATCCTCATCAACGAGATGACGTTCCTGACCAACGGGCCGCTCGGGATTTCGCTGCAAAAGCCGATGTTTGTCGACCTGCGGACGTGGCTGCCGTTCCTGGAACTGTCGCGGCCGCGGATGCGCGATATCGCGTTCTATTACGTGGTGGCGGCGTCGTTCGGGCTGGTGCTGCTGGTGGTGAACCGCCTGCTGGCGTCGCGCTATGGCCGGGCGTTCGAGGCGCTGCGGGACAGCCCGATCGCATCCGATTGCATGGGGGTCAGCGTCTACCGCCACAAGGTGCTGGCCTTCGTGATGTCGGCCGGGTTCGCAGGCTTCGCGGGCGTGTTGTTCGCCTATTCGGAGCAATATATCGCGCCCAATAATTTCAGTTTCGAGTTGTCGATCCAGTTCCTGCTCGCAGTGACAATGGGGGGGCGGAAGTCGCGCGTCGGGCCGGTGCTGGGCGCGGCGATCGTGGTCTATCTGCCGAACCTGCTGGCCGATATCGACCAGTTCCGCGCCGTGGCCGGCGGTGTGGCGGCCATCGCGGTGCTGGCGGGCGGATGGCGGATGCTGCGGGTGCCGGAGGAGCGGCTGCGCACGGCGGTGCCGGTGGTGCTGTGCATCGGGTTTTTCGTCTTTTCGCTGATGCTGCAAAAGATCACGGACTACAAACTCACCGTGTTCGGGCTGATGATCCTCTTCATGGTGTATTATTTGCCTGAGGGGATCTGGGGCTTCGTGAAGGCGGGGCTCGCGCGGCTGATGCCGAGCCCGCCCGCCGCGGTGGCGCGCGGGGATGACGCACATGTGTGGTCCGCCACCGCGCCGGTGGTGGCGGAGGGTCGGGCACTGCTCGAAGTGCAGACCATCACGATGCAGTTCGGCGGCCTCAAGGCGCTCGACAGCGTGCAACTAACCGTGATGCCCGGCACGATCCACGGCCTGATCGGGCCCAACGGGTCCGGCAAATCCACCATGATGAATGTCCTGACCGGCATCTACACGCCGACCTCGGGCGCCGTGGTGTTCGAGGGCCACGAGATCCAGGGGCGCACACCCTCGGACATCGCAGGCACCGGCATCGCGCGGACCTTCCAGAACGTGCAGTTGTTCGGCGAGTTGAGCCTGCTGGAGAACATCATGGTCGGGCTCAACCATGTCTATCGCGGAACCGTGGGCGATGTGGCGCTCGCCACCCCGCGGGCGCGCCGCGAGGAGCAGGCTGCGCGGCTCAGGGCCGCCAGCCTGCTGCGCTTCGTCGGGCTGGAGGCGCTGGCCCATGAGGAGGCGCGCAATCTGCCCTACGGCAAGCAGCGCCTGCTCGAAATCGCGCGGGCCCTCGCGCTCGATCCCAAACTCCTGCTGCTCGATGAGCCGGCCGCAGGGCTGACGGCGCCCGATATCCGGGAGTTGATCGATATCATCCGGAAAATCCGCGACCACGGGATCACGCTGATCCTGATCGAACATCACATGGATGTGGTCATGACGCTGTCCGACACGGTCACGGTGCTCGATTTCGGCCAGAAAATCGCCGAGGGCGTGCCGGCCGCGGTGCAGGCGGATCCCAAGGTGATCGCCGCCTATCTCGGCGGCAGCCATGCCGAAGCGGCTTGAGGGGGACGGGGCAATGCTGAAAGTCGAGAACCTCGTCGCGGGGTATGGCAAGGTCCAGGTGCTGCAGGATGTCTCGCTGGAGGTCCCGCAAGGCAGCCTGGTCACGCTGATCGGCTCCAACGGAGCCGGCAAAACCACGACGCTGCGGGCGGTCTGCGGCATGATCGCCGCACAATCCGGCCGCATCATGCTCGACGGCGCCGAGATCACCGGCCTCGCGCCGCATCAAATCACCCGCCGCGGGCTGGCCCATTCCCCCGAGGGGCGGCGCGTGTTCCCAACCCTGCCGGTGGCCGACAACCTCCTGCTCGGCGCGTTCACCCGCGTTACAGGCAGCCGGCCGAAGGGCGATGTGGCGCGTGATCTTGACCGCATGTACGCCATGTTCCCGCGCCTGGCGGAGCGTCGGGCGCAATTGGCCGGCACGCTGTCCGGCGGCGAACAACAGATGCTGGCGATGGCGCGCGCGCTGATGCTGGCGCCGCTGGTGCTGCTGCTCGACGAGCCCTCGATGGGCCTCGCGCCGCGCCTGGTGGAGGAGGTGTTCAGCATCATCGCCCGCCTCAAGGCCGAGCGCGTGACGATGCTGCTGGTCGAACAATTCGCCGCAGCAGCGCTCGATGTGGCCGATTTCGGCTATGTCCTGGAGAACGGCCGGGTGACGGCCTCAGGACCGGCAGCGGCGTTGAAGAACGATCCGGCCGTGCGGGCGGCCTATCTGGGGACGGCACATTAACAAGAAAGCGCTTCTTTTTTGAAAAAAAGAAGCAAAAAACTTTTCTCCGTTTGGCATTGCGGGCAATGGCCAGTGAGATACGCCCAGCCATAGTTCACTGGCCTCGGCCTCTCCAGGTCGATCACTGACCGGACAAAGTTTTTTTGCTTCTTTTTTTTCAAAAAAAGAAGCGCTTGCTTCCCTTCCCCTCACCCCCCCTCCCGCCGCCAAGCCAGCAGCGCGAGACCAAGAATAAGCGGCAGCGCAAGCCACGACGGCAGCAGCGGCGTCGCGGCGACGCCGCTGACCAGGTGATCGTGGCGGCGTTGCAGCCCGATCCAACTTCTGCCCGCGGTTTCCCGGCCGGCTTCGGTGCGGCGCAGGGCGGGCGGTCCGTTGGGGTCGAGCCAATGGACGCTGCCGTTGCTGGCCTTGATAAGCGGCGCGAGCAGGGTGGCGGTGGCGCGCAGGTCGGCGAATTCGAGCGGATTGGCGGTTTCGCCGGCGGCAAAGGCGTTCAGCCTGCCGTCGCTGACATGCCAGACGCCAGGCGCGGCGGCGGCCATGCTGCCGGCGGCATCGCCGGGGCGGGTGGGTGTGAGCACGAGCGGCGATCTGGCCCCGGCAGGGTCGGTGACGATCACCTGCCCGGGCGGGGTGTCTTCCAGGCCCCGGCGCTGGACGAGGAGTTGGCCCTTTTCAAGCCGGGCCGTGAGGGCGCTCTCCTCCAGTTCCGGCTCCTTCATCAGCCAATGGGCGATGCGGCGCAACAATTCGGCCTGCGGTCCGCCGCCGTCATGGCCGCGGGACCACAGCCATATCTGGTCGGACAGCAGCAGTGCAACGCGGCCTTCGCCCACATGATCGAGCACGAGCAGGGGCGCGCGGCCCTCCCCGTCCGGGGCATCGAGCAGAACGGTCCCGGCGATGTCCGGCGCGACGGCGATGCGCCGATACCAGCGGCCCCAAACCGGCACCGGGCCACGCGAGAGCCCGGCGGTCACGGGGTGGCGCTCGCCGAGCGCGGTCACGCCGGGCCGGTAGGCATCGTTCACCAAGGCGCCGAAGGGCAACGGCCGGGCCGGCAGAATGGCGCCCAGGGGGGAGGGCGCGAGGCTGGTGGCGCCGGTGAATTCAGGGCCGACACTCATCAGCAGGGCGCCGCCAGCGCGCACGTATTCGGCAATATTGCGCAGGTATTGCATGGGCAGAACGCCTCGGTTCTGAAACCGGTCAAAAATCACCAGATCGAACTCGCGCAGTTTGACCTGAAAAAGCTCCCGCGTGGGGAAGGGGATGAGCGCCATTTCATTGGCCGGCGTCATGTCGTCCTTTTCGGGCGGGCGCAGAATGGTGAAGTGGACGAGATCGACCACCGGATCGGCCTTGAGCAGGCGGCGCCAGGTGCGCTCCCCGGCATGCGGTTCGCCGGAGACGAGGAGAACGCGCAGACGGTCATGCACCCCGTTGATGACGACAACGGCCTTGTTGTTGACGCTCGAGACTTCGCCGCCGAGCGGTTCGGCCTCCAATTCGATCACGCTGGGGCCGCCGCGGGTGATGGGGAGATCGACCTGGTATTCGAGGCCGATCGGGGCCTGTTGAACCCGGGGCGCCTCGCCGTCGCGGCGGATGGTGAGTGCGGCGGTGCCAAAGATGGCGAGGCCGTTGCGCGGCACGCCAAGGTCCTCGACGGTGAGGCGGATGGTGGCGGTTTTGCCGACAACCCCGAAGCCCGGTGCGGCGATGATGCGGATGCGCCGGTCGGTCTCCTCGGCCTTGGCGGGAGCCAGGAGGTGAAACGGCGCACTGGCGTAGGGTGGGCCCGCGATGGCAGGGATGTCATGCGCCTGGCCGTCGCTGATGGCGATGATGCCGGCGAGGCGGGCGCGGGGAATATCCGCGAGCGCCCGATCGATGGCGCCGAACAGATGCGTCCCGTCGCTGCCCTCCTCGGCGACGGTGATGGTCCGCAATTCCAAATCGGGCAGATCGCGGGCCGCGGCTTCTATTTTCAGGCGCGCAGCCTCCGCGAGCGCGGCGCGCGTGCCCGTCGTCATGCTGGCGGACTGGTCGACCACGAGCAGGGCGATATCGGGCAGGGTCTCGCGGGTTTCCTCCACAAGCCGGGGGCCGGTGAGCCAGAGGAGGACAACGCCGAAAGCCAGGAACCGCCATCCCGTGCCCCGCGCACGGCGCCACAGGGCTACGGCCAGCGCCAGGGCGCAGAGTGCGGCCAGAGCAACGATCAACCACGCCGGCAACACGGGATCAAGGCGCAGCGCGGCAATCGCCTGTTCGAGCTTCATCGTCCCATCCGCTCCAACAGGGCCGGCAGATGAACCTGATCGCCCTTGTAGTTGCCGGTCAGGGCATACATCACGAGATTGACCCCGAACCGATAGGCCAGCACACGCTGGCGCGCGCCGCCGGGGATGGTGGCGTATGGGGTGTTGCCCTGGCGGTCGACCGCCCAGGCCGAGGCCCAATCATGCCCGCCGATGATGACGGGGGAGACGCTGTCGTTGCTGCGGTCCTGGTCGCGCTGGACCCAGACCGGCTCGCCGGTGAACCGGCCGGGGAATTCGTTCAACAGATAAAAGGAGCGGGCCAGAACATGCGCCGGGGTGAGTTCGCCCAGCGCCGGAATGGCGAGGCCCCGGGCGGCGCGTTCGAGCGCGGCTTCGGCCCCGGCGGCAAAGCCTTGGCCGGAGCCGCCGTTGCGCGTGTCGATGAGGATGATGCCGCCATTGCTCATATAGGTGTTCAGCGCAGCGACGGCAGCGCCCGAGAGCCTGTCGGCCTCGGGGGTGATGGCCCAGTATATCAGCGGAAACAGCGAAAGATCATCGACCCCGGGCGTGATGGCGACGGGCTCCGCCAGCGCGGCCGCGGTGCGCCGGTTGACATAGTCGGACAGCCCGACCAACCCCGCGCGCACAATGCTGTCCTGGGCCGCATCCCCGGTGAGCATGGCGGCGAGCCGGCTGCCGCGCGCCGGATGCTCCCCTGTTGCGGCCCCCGTCGGCCCGGATTGTGCCATGGCAGCGCCCGACACCATGGCAACGCCCGGTGCCAGGGCGATGGCCATCAAAGCCGTGCGCAGCAGGCCGCGCAGCCCGAGAGAGATCAGCAGGTCCGCCGCAAGCAGGGCAAGGGCGCCGGCAAGCAGCCAAGGCGCAAGCGCGCGCTCCGGCGCAATGCCCCCGAGCGGAACCTGGTGCGCGCCCGCGATGGGGGGTGCCGCTTCCGGCGGGGCCAGATTGCTGGCCAGGTTGAGCACCCGGCGCGCGGCCTCGGGGCCATAGAGGCCGGGCGGCGTGCGCGGGGTGGCGGTGGCGGCGGCAAGCTCGCGCGCCGTCATCGCCATTGCCGCGGCGGGCGGCGCGCCCTGAATGCCGAACCCGTCGAGGGTTTCGACCGGGCCAAGCCGCTCCCCCGCCCCCTCCTCCGCCCCGCTGATGCCGTTGGCGAGATCGATCAGGCGGCGCAGCATGTCGACGAACAGCCCGGACAGCGGCAGGTCGGACCAGTCGGCATTCGCGGTGACATGAAACAGCACCACGCGCCCCGCGCCGCGGCCGGCCTGGGTGACGAGCGGCGTGCCATCCTCCAGCCGCGCCCAGGTGGCGTCCGTCAAATGCAGCCCCGGCGCGGCCAGCACCTGCCGCGTGATCCGGACCTCCTGCGGCACCGCAAGGCCCAGGAACGGCGATGTGGCGGCAAAGGGTGCCAGCCCGGCAGGCTTGCTCCAGGACATGGTGCCGCCGAACTGACGGTCCCCATCGAGCAGTTTGACCGGCACCAGAGTGTCGGGGTGTTCGGCCAAGGCGGGGCCGGCGAAGCGGATCAGCAGCCCGCCCTTGTCGATCCAGGCCGCCAGCATGTCGCGCTCCGGGCCATCCGGCACCGGCCGGTCCGCCAGCACGATGACCGAGATTTCCCGCGACAGCAGACCGGAAAGGTCCCCCTGACGCACCTCCGTGAAGGGTTCGAGGGCGCGGCGAAGATAGAAAATCTGCCCGGTCAGCGGCGTGGCGGCGGTGCTCGCGTCCCCGGCGAGCAGGCCCACCGGGCGGCGGCGCCAACGCTCGTCGAGCAGCACCACCCCGGCGGCGGTGGCGGGTCCGTCAAGCACAAGCCGGGCGAGGCGATTGCGCAATTCGGGCGGCAGCATCATCGGCCCCTCCGCCGTCACAGCCCCGGCAGGAACGGCAAGCACGAGGCGGGCCAGCGTCCGCCCATCGGCCGAGACGGCGCGGATCGCAGCCTCCCCGGCGATGGGCTGCGGGGTTTGCGCGATGCGAACGATCAGGCGATCGGCCTCGGCCCTGGGTTGCAGCAGGATGCGGGCCGGGATGTCATCGCCCCGCAGGTCCTCGACCGGGCCAATCCCGGCCAGCGCGGCGGCGTAGGCCGTCCAGGCGGACCCATGGGTAAGACCATCGGAAATCGCGACCACGCCGCCCGCGCGGCTGCCGGCGGCTGCGGCCGCGGCCGCGCTGCGATCGGCCGGCCAGGGCTTTGGACGCAGCGCGTCGAGCAGCGGGCGGGCATCGGCGGCGGGCAGGGCTGCGCTCGCGCGCGGCGGCAGGCCCGCTTCGCTCGGCGCGGTCGCCAGCAGAATAACCGGCCGGCCCGCCCGTTCGGCACGATCAAGCACCGCACCGGCCGCGGTCAGCCTGCGGGACCAGTCGCGCGCCGCGGCCCAGCCATCGTCGATGACCAGCAAAACCGGCCCCGTACCCGGCACCGAGCCGCCCGCGTCGATCACCGGGCGGGCAAGGCCGATCACAATCAGACCGGCCGCGACGCAGCGCAGCAGCAGCAGCCACCACGGCGTGCGCGCCGGCGTTTCGGCCGGCGCGACGAGGCCATGCAACAGCCTGATCGCCGGGAACCGCTCGATCCGCGGCGACGGCGGCGTGACGCGCAGGAGCCACCACAGAATGGGCAGGGCAGCGAGGGCGAAAAGCACCCAGGGCGAGGCAAAGATCATCGCCGTCCCACCTGTGGCGCCAGGGCGGCATAAAGGCCAAGCAGGGCGGCTTCCGGGGGCTGGTCCGTCCGATGGATCGCGAACCCCCAGCCCGCGGCACGGCAGATCGCGCGCAGCCCGTCCTGCTGGGCGGCAAGGCGCGTGGCATAGGCATCGCGGATGCCCTCCACGCGGGAAATCAGGGTGCCGGCCTCGGCCCGCATGCCCTCGAAGCGGACCCGCCCCTCATAGGGCAGCAGCGCCTCGGCGGGGTCCAGCACCTGCAGAATATGCCCGCGCACCGGGATCGCCGCCATGCGGCCGATCGCGGCCTGGATGGTGTCGAGCGGGGCCAGAAAATCCCCGATCAGCACGGCCTGGGCATGGCGCGGCAGCGTCACCTCGGGCGGCACCCCGTCGCCGTCGGGCAGGCGGGCCAGGGCGGCGGCGAGGCGGTCAAGCCCCGAGACGGGGCGGCCCTCGGCCCCGATCAGGCGCACGCGCTCGCCGCCGCGCAACAGCAGCGCGGCCAAAGCCAGCAGCAGGAGTTCGGCCCGCTCCGCCTTGTTCACGGGCCCCGCCTTGCGCCACCGCATGGTCTCCCCCCCGTCGCGCCACAGCGCCACGGTTTGCGCGGCCTCCCACTCGGTTTCACGGACAAAGATGCGCTCGGAGCGGGCGGATTGGCGCCAGTCGATCCGGTTGGTCGCATCGCCCGGCAGGAAAGGACGAAACTGCCAAAACGAGTCCCCCTGCCCCACCCTGCGCCGGCCATGAACACCCTGCGCCACCGTCGCGGCCACGCGCTCGGCCGCCACCAGCAGCGGCGGCAGGCGGGCGCCCAGCGCCTCGGCGCGGCGTGCGGCCTGGCTCATCGCCTCACCCGAGCCGTCCGACCAGGCGCGTGATGATGTCCGACAGCACCACCCCATCGGCGCGGGCCGAGAAATTCAATGCCATGCGATGCCGCAGCACCGGCTGCGCCAGCGCAATCACATCCTCGACCGAGGGCGCGAGCCGCCCGTCGAGCAAAGCCCGCGCGCGGGTCGCCAGCATCAACGCCTGCGCCGCGCGCGGCCCGGGCCCCCAGGCGACATGGCGGCGCACGGCCTCGTCCTCGCTCGATTCCGGCCGCCCGCCGCGCACGATGGCGAGAATGGCATCGAGCACCGTCTCCCCCACCGGAATGCGGCGGATCAGGGCCTGCGCCTGCATCAGCTCCGCCGCCGTCAGCCCCGGCTCGGGCGGCGCTTCGGCGGCGCCGGTGGTGGCGATCAGCATCTCCCGCTCGGCGGCGCGTTCGGGGTAGGTCACGGTGATTTCAAGCAGGAACCGGTCAAGCTGCGCCTCGGGCAGCGGATAGGTGCCCTCCTGCTCGATCGGGTTCTGTGTCGCGAGCACATGGAACGGGCGGGGCACCGTGTATGCGACGCCGCTGACCGTGACGGTCTGCTCCTGCATCGCCTGCAGCAGGGCGGATTGGGTGCGCGGCGAGGCGCGGTTGATTTCGTCGGCCATCAGCAACTGGCAAAACACCGGGCCGGGCACGAAGCGGAAGCTGCGCCGGCCGGTTTCGTCCTCGTCGAGCACTTCGCTGCCCAGGATGTCGGCCGGCATCAGGTCCGGCGTGAACTGCACGCGCTTGGTCGCAAGCCCCATCACCACGCCGAGCGTCTCCACCAGCCGGCTTTTGCCCAACCCGGGAACGCCCACCAGCAGCACATGCCCGCCCGAAAGCATGGTGATCAATGTCTGGTCCACCACCTCCTGCTGGCCATAGATGGCGCGGCCGATCTGGCTGCGGACCCGCGCGATGCGGCTGCCGAGGGCTTCAACCTCGTCCAGAATCTCATGTTCGGCGCGGCTTGTGCTGGACATTCGCTCGATCCTCGGATGGCGCAAGAGACAAATAGGGATTTGGACGCGGTCTGCCACTTCCCCCGGACGGGGGATGCTACCTATATCTTCCATCGGGACGATAGGCCGTCCGAGGGTGTGACGACGTGAATGATACCACGCAAGCCATGAACGACCCGCTTCACCTCCTGCAGACGGCTGCGCCGCGGGTCCGACGCGCGCCGGTGGAGTGCGGAGATCTGCCGTTCGTCATCCAGCGGGACGGGTCGTGGCTCTATCGCGGCAGCCCGATCAACCGCAAGGAACTGGTGTGCCTGTTCGCCTCGGTGCTCAAGCGCGAGGCGGATGGCGGGTTCTGGCTGGAGACGCCGGCCGAGCGCGGGCGCATCGTGGTGGAGGATGCGCCCTTCCTGGCAGTGGCGCTGGACTGGTCGGGCATGGGCGACACCCAGGTGCTGACCTTCCGCACCAATGTGGACCAGATGATCACGGCAGGCCCGGAGCATCCGATCAGGGTATCCTTCGATATCGTGACCTGCGAGCCGATCCCCTATCTGACGGTGCGCGAGGGCGCCGGGCGCCTGCCGATCGAGGCCAGGATCGGGCGTGCCGTCTATTACGAGTTGGTGGCGCTGGCCGAGCCTGGCCTGGTCCATGGCCGCGAGATGCTGGGGGTCTGGAGCCAGGGCTGTTTTTTCGCATTGGGGGAGATGCCGTCGGAGGCCGATTGGGCGGAGGATGACGGGACGGTGGATGACGGGACGGGGGAAGACGGGATGGGGGATGGCGAATGGTCCGGGGATACCGACGCGCCGTGAACGCAACTGAACTGCGCGCCAGATTATCCGCCCCCATGCCGGCACGCCCGGTTTTGCGCGGGACGGTGATGGTCGAAAACCCGCCTGCGATGGGTGCAGCACTCGCCTCGGACGACGGCTGGACGATGGCCGATCAGCCGCTGGTCCCCGCCGCCGTGCTGGTGAGTTTCGTGCAAGGGGCGCAGCGCGGCATCCTGCTCACCAAACGAACGGCGCATCTCAAAAAACACGCCGGACAAGTCAGTTTCCCCGGCGGACGGATCGACCCGGAGGACCTCTCGCCCGAGGCCGCCGCCTTGCGCGAGGCGCAGGAGGAGGTCGGGCTCGATCCGTCGCTGGTCGAACTCGCCGGGCGGCTCGGCGATTACGCAACCGGGACGGGCTATCGCATCACGCCCATCCTGGGGCTGCTGCCCGAGGGGGTGGACCTCGCGGATTTGCGGCTGACCCCGTCACCGGACGAGGTCGAATCGGTGTTTGCGTTGCCGATGTCGGTGCTGCTCGATCCCGATGCGCCGCAGAAGCGGCGGGCCTATTACCGCGGCCGGTGGCGCGAATTCTGGGTGTGGCCGCATCCGGATCATTACGTATGGGGCGCAACGGCGGCGATCTTGCATCACCTTGCCGAGCGGCTGCGCGGCACCTGATGTTGCGTCTCACCGAAATCGGCCTGTTTCTGGTGCCTTTCGCCCTTTACGTCACATGGCTGATCGCGGGGGCGCGCACACCGCGCTGGGCGGTGTGGGGCACGATCGTGCTGACGCTGGCGATGGCGGCGGGGATCGTCTGGTTCGGGGTCATCAACGCGATCCCGCCGGAATCAGGCTACGAACCGGCGCATGTGATCGACGGGGTGATTGTGCCGGGCCACGCGGTGGTCAAGCCCAAGCCGTGACGGCGCTTCGGATCGAGGCCGGGTTTTTGGATGACCCGGCATTGGCGCTGGTGCTCGATGCGATCCCCGAGGCGCGGATCGTCGGCGGCGCGGTGCGCGATGCGCTGGCCGGGCGGGCGGTCGCGGATGTCGATCTCGCCTCGCCCTTGGCGCCCGATGCGGTGATGGGCCGGCTGCGGGCGGCGGGGTTGAAGGCGGTGCCGACCGGCATCGCGCATGGCACAATCACGGCGGTGGCGGATCATCGGGGCTTCGAGATCACCACGCTGCGCCGCGATGTGCAGACCGATGGGCGGCACGCGGTGGTTGCATTCACCGATGATTGGCTGGCCGATGCGGCGCGGCGGGATTTCACCATCAATGCGATGTCGATGACGCGCGACGGGGTGGTGTTCGATCACTTCGGGGGCGTGGCCGATCTGCGGGCCGGGGTGGTGCGCTTCGTGGGCGATGCCGGCACCCGGATCGCCGAGGATTATCTCCGCATCCTGCGGTTTTTCCGCTTCCAGGCGCGCTACGGCGCCGGCGTGCCGGACCAGGCGGCCACGGCTGCGATCGCGGCGGGCGTGGCGGGAATTGCGCGCTTGTCGGTGGAGCGGGTGTGGGGGGAGATGCGGCGCATTCTCGCCGCCCCCGATCCCTGCGCGGCCGTGGCCTTGATGGAGCGGCTCGGCGTCCTGGCCGCCGTGCTGCCGGAGGGCACGGCGGTGGGGCGGTTGGCGGCACTGGTGGGGCGGGGCGCGCCGGAGGATCCGGTTTTGCGGCTCGCGGCGCTGCTGGCGGGCGATGCGGCGTCGGTTGCGGCGCGGTTGCGCCTGTCCGGCCCGGAGCGGGTGCGGCTGATGGCAGTGCGCGACGGGTCGGCGCTGGCGGCCGGGGCTTCGGATGATGATATGCGCCGGGCCTTGGCCGATATGCCCGCCGAGGTGTTGATCGGGCGGGTCTGGCTGGCGGATGGCGATGCTGGGCTGATCGCGCGGATTGCGGGCATGGCGGTGCCGGTGTTCCCGCTGCGCGGGCGGGATCTGGCGGCCGCTGGCGTGCCGGCAGGGGCGGTGATGGGGGGGCTGCTGCGCGATGTGCGGGGCTGGTGGATGGCGGGGGGCTGCGTGGCGGATGCGCCGTCATGCCGGGCCGAGGCGGTGCTGCGGTTGGCGATGGCGGAGGATGGCTTGAGGCTTCCGTGCGCGGATGCCCGCAGGCGTTTATGATGCCGGCGCCTGTGGTGCTGTTTGGGCGCACCCGCGAGCCGCTCCCTGTCTGCGGGTCGTCGTTGTTGACGCGCCGCGTCCCGCCCCGGACAATAGGGGCTCAAGCGGGAGGTCAGGGCGTGATGGGGGGCGGGCACCGATGCTGAGGATGATCGGGTTGCGCCTGGCGCTGGGCGTGATGACGCTGCTTGGCGCCTCGATGCTGATATTCGCGGGGACCGAGATCTTGCCGGGCGATCTGGCCTCGGCGCTGCTGCAGAACAATGCGACGGCCGAGAACCTCGCCACGATGCGCGAGCAGCTGGGCCTCGATCGGCCGGCGGCGGTGCGCTATGCGCAGTGGTTCGGCGGTGCGCTGCAGGGGGATCTGGGGCGGAGTTTGGCAACCGAGCGGTCGGTTGCGCGGGATATCGCGCCGCGGCTGGGCAATACGGTGTTTCTGGCGGTGTATGCGGCCGGGATTGCGGTGCCGCTGTCGATTGTGTTGGGGCTGATGGCGGCGGTGTGGCAGGGCAGCGTGTTCGACCGGATGGTCAATACGGTGACGCTGATGACGATATCGGTGCCGGAGTATCTGATCGGCTATCTGCTGATGAAATATATCTCGGTCGAACTCGGATGGTTGCCGACGCTGGCCAATGTGACGGAGCAGACGGGGCTGGGGGAGCGGCTCTATCTGACGTTGCTGCCGATGCTGACGCTGGTGCTGGTGGTGATTGCGCATATGATGCGGATGACGCGGGCCTCGGTGCTGGCGATCATGGCGAGCCCGTATATCGAGATGGCGTTTCTGAAGGGCATCCCGAAATGGATCGTGGTGGTGCGCCATGCGTTTCCCAATGCGCTGGCGCCGGTGATTTCGGTGGTGGCGCTCAATCTGGCCTATCTCGTGGTGGGCGTGGTCGTGGTGGAGGCGGTGTTTGTATATCCGGGGCTTGGGCAATTGATGGTCGATGCGGTGTCCAAGCATGATGTGCCGGTGGTGCAGGCGTGCGGGCTGATTTTTTCATCGGCGTTCATCGTGTTGAATATGCTGGCCGATATTGCGGCGATTTTGGCCAATCCGCGGCTGCGGCATCCGCGATGAGGCTCTATGGACACCGTGTGACGTGGCCGGCGGCGCTGGGGATGGTGATTATTGCGGTCAACCTGATGGGGGCGATCGGGGCGCCGTGGCTTGCGCCGTTCGACCAGGCCGAGGTGGTGTGCGAGGCGTGGGACGATCCGAGTGCGGCGCATTGGCTCGGGTGCGACAATCTGGGGCGGGATTTGTTGAGCCGGTTGTTGTTCGGGGCGCGGATGTCGATCGGCTTGTCGCTGCTGATCACGACGCTGTCGTTTTCGATCGGGATCGTGGCCGGGTTTACCGCGGCGATCGCCAAGGGGTGGGTCGATACGGCGTTGAGCCGGGCGGTGGATTTGATGCTGGCGATGCCGTCGCTGATTTTTGCGTTTGTGGTGTTGTCGGTGCTGGGAACGGATATCCCGGTGCTGGTGGTGACGCTGGCGTGTCTGGATTCGACGCGGGTGTTTCGGCTGAGCCGGGCATTGGCGATGAATATCGTGGCGCTCGAGTATGTCGAGGTGGCGCGGCTGAGGGGGGAGGGGCTGTGGTGGATCATCACCCGCGAGGTGCTGCCGGCCGCACGGGCGCCGTTGATTGCGGAATATGGGCTGCGGTTTTCGTTCGCGTTTTTGTTTGTCGCGGCGCTGTCGTTTCTCGGGCTGGGCATCCAGCCGCCGGATGCGGATTGGGGGAGCATGGTGCGGGACTACCGGGACATGATCAATCTCGGGGTGAGCGCGCCGTTCTGGCCGGCCGGGGCCATCGCGGTGCTGACGATCGGGGTGAATTTCGTGGTGGATTGGCTGCTGGCGATCCAGTCGCGCGGGCATGGTGAGAACGCATGAGCGTGTCTGACATCGTGTTGGAGGTTGATCGGCTCAGGGTTGCGGCGGGTGCGGCGGTGCTGGTCGATGATGTGTCGTTCACGTTGCGGCGCGGCGCGGTGATCGGGCTGATCGGGGAGTCGGGCGCGGGGAAGACGACGATCGGGCTTGCGTGTCTGGGCTATACGCGCAACGGCTGCGCCATCGCCGGCGGGCGGATCGTGTTTCGGGGGCAGGATATCCTGACGCTGTCGGCCGCGGGGCGGCGGGCGTTGCGGGGGCCGGGGGTGGCTTATATCGCGCAGTCCGCCGCGGCGTCGTTCAATCCGGCGATGACGTTGTTTGAGCAGGTGTGCGAAATTCCGGTGCGGCACGGCTTGATGACGGCTGCGGCGGCGCGGGCGGTTGCGGTGGGGTTGTTCCGGGAACTCGATCTGCCGGACCCGGAGAATTTCGGGCGGCGGTATCCGCATCAGGTGTCGGGCGGGCAGTTGCAGCGGGCGATGGCGGCGATGGCGATGGCGGCGCGGCCGGATATTCTGGTGTTCGATGAGCCGACGACGGCGCTCGATGTGACGACGCAGGTGGAGGTGTTGGCGGCGTTCCGCAAGTTGATCCGCGAGCATCGGACGGCGGCGATCTACATCACGCATGATCTGGCGGTGGTGGCGCAGATCGCGGATGACATCATGGTGTTGCGGCACGGCCGGATGATCGAGCACGGGACGGCGGAGCAGATTTTGCAGGCGCCGCGGGAGGACTACACGCGGCGGCTGGTGGCGGAGCGGGTGCGGGGGCATTCGTTTGTCGCGCGCGCGGATGGCGGGGCGGCGCTGTTGTCGGTCCGCGATGTGGTGGCGAGTTATGCCACGTTGCCGCGGGTGATCGATGGGGTCAGTCTGGAGGTGCGGCGGGGGGATACGCTGGCGGTTGTGGGGGAGTCGGGGTCGGGGAAGAGTACGTTGGCGCGGGTGATCACCGGGTTGTTGCCGCGCGAGGCGGGGGAGATCCGGTTGGGGGGGGAGGTGTTGTCGGCGGGGCTTGGGGGGCGGACGCTGGAGCAGAAGCGGCGGGTGCAGATGATTTATCAGATGCCGGATGTGGCGTTGAATCCGCATCAGACGGTGCTGGATATCATCGGGCGGCCGATCGGGTTCTATTTCGGGCGGTCGCGGGGGGAGATCCGGGCGCGGGTGTTGGAACTGCTGCGGATGATGGATTTGCCGGAGAGTTTCATCGATCGGACGCCGGGGGAATTGTCGGGCGGGCAGAAGCAGCGGGTGGGGATTGCGCGGGCTTTGGCGGCGGAGCCCGATCTGATTGTATGCGACGAGGTGACATCGGCGCTGGATCAGTTGGTGGGGGAGGAAATTTTGTTGTTGCTCAAGCGGTTGCAGGAGGAATTGGGGGTTGCGTATCTGTTCATTACGCATGATCTCGGGGTGGTGAAGCGGATTGCCAACAAGGTGGCGGTGATGCTGAAGGGGCAGATCGTGGCGGGGGGGGAGACGGAGACTGTGTTTGCGCCGCCGTTTCATTCTTATACGGCGTTGCTGTTGTCCTCGGTGCCCGAGATGCGGGGCGATTGGCTGGACGAGGTGTTGGCGCGGCGGCTTTGACGATACGATATCGTAATGAATAGGGCGTGATTTGGCGGGTGCGGTCAGCGGAGTTTTGAGAAAATAAGGGGGAGGTTGGCTCGGCTGGTCCGGGCGGGTGGATCGGGTGGCGGTGATGGGGGCGGTGGCGGGTTGGCGGGTTTGGGGGCGCGGGCGGGTTTGGGGAGCGGGGGCGGGGGGTCGCCGGGCATTTGGATGGCAAGGGCGCGCGCGAGGGGGCGCAGGATGCGCCCGGCGCGGGGGACTTCGGCGAGGAAGCGGGCACAATCCTCGGTATGAAGGAGGTGTTGCATTTGGCTGGCGAAGCAGCGGGCGTTGTAATCATCGACGTGGCGGATGAGCCAGGCGGGGCCGGCGGACAGGCGCGGGGTGCTGCGGGGGCGGGCAGGGCGGCCCGGGCGGGGGGCGCGCGGTTTGGGGAGTGTGCCATCGCGCCAGTGCGCGAAGAGGCGTTCGAAGCGGGCGATGATGAGGCCGATATGCTGGTAGATGCGCAGGAGGAGCACCTGGCGCGCGCGGTCCTTGGCCGCAAGGGCGGCGACGACGCCCCGGAGGCTGGTGAGGATGGCGCGGAAGGTGATGGCGAGTGTCGTCATTATCGTTAGTTTAAATAAATGACTTCACCGCGTCAACATCGATGTGCAGGATGTGGGGCTTGAGCGTTGGGCTTTATCATGGAAGCGGGTTGATCCAATGAGTGTGATGGTCACGGGCGGCACCGGGTTTGTGGGTTTGAACCTGGTGGAGGCGCTGTTGGCGCGGGGCGAGGCGGTGGTGGTGGTGGCGCTCGACGATGTGCCGGCGCCGGCGTTGCGGGCGTTTGCGGGGTTGGCGGGGCGGTTGGTGGTCGAGCGGATGGATGTGCGGGACCAGGCGGGGCTGGTGGGGTTGATGCGGCGGCATGGGGTGGATCGGCTGTTTCCGTTTGCTGCGATCACGTCGGGGCCGGAGCGGGAGGCGGAGGTGCCGGAGCTGGTGATCGAGGTCAATCTGCTTGGGTTTATCGCGCAGATGCGGGCGGCGCGGGAGGCGGGGGTGCGCCGCGTGGTGGCGCCGTCGTCGGCGGCGGTTTATGGCGAGAGTTTCTATCGCCATGCGCGGTTGGACGAGGTGACGACGCCGGCGGTGCCGGTGGGGGTTTATGGGGTGACGAAATATGCCGTGGAGCGCTGTGCGCTGCGGCTTGGGGCGTTGTGGGGGATGGATGTGGTGGTGGCGCGGATCGGGTCGGTGTTCGGGCCGTGGGAGCGCGATACGGGGTTGCGCGATATGATCGGGCCGCATTGGCATTTGGCGCGGATGGCGCTGGATGGGCGGGAGGCGGTGTTGCCTGCGGTGATCCCGTCTTACACATGGGTGTATTCGCGCGATGTTGCCGGGGGGCTGTTGCATTTGCTCGATATGGCGGCGCCGGCGGAGCTTGTGTTCAATTTGTGTTCGGGGATGGCGTGGGGGGATGTGATTCTGGCGTGGGCGGAGCGGTTGCGGGGGGATTATCCGGGGTTTCGCTGGCGGCAGTCGGCGGATGCGGGTGCGGTCAATGTGCGGTTCAGCGAGACGCGGGCGCGCGGGGCGATGGATGTGTCGCGGGTGGCGGGGACCGGGTGGCGGCCGCGGTTTGGGCCGCAGGAGGCGTATGCGGATTATGCGGCGTGGGTGCGGGGGACGGCAGGCGGGGTTTGAGGGAGCAAAGCGCGCCCGAAGATCGCAGTTTTCGCCTGAAGGCCAGTGACGCAGCCGCGTTGGGGATAAAGTTTTTTTGCTTCTTTTTTTCCAAAAAAAGAAGCGCTTGATCCTGGCGGCCTGGCCTGGAGCCTAGCCTGGAGCCTGGCTAGGCTCGTGAATGGACATGCCGCCGCGCGCACCGTTTTCGGGGGATTATTCCTTGACGGCGCCGGTGAGGCTGGAGACGTAGTACTCGACGAAGAACATGTAGAAGATGGCGACGGGGAGCGAGCCGAGGAGGGCGCCGGCCATCAGCGAGCCCCAGTGGTAGACGTCGCCTTGGACGAGTTCGGTCAGCACGGCGACGGGGACGGTTTTTTTCTCGGTCGAGGAGATGAAGGCCAGCGCGTAGATGAATTCGTTCCAGGACAGGGTGAAGGCGAAGATGCCGGCGGAGATCAGGCCGGGGACGGCGAGGGGCAGGGTGATGCGGCGGAGGATTTGCAGGCGGGTTGCGCCGTCGATGAGGGCGCATTCCTCGAGTTCGTAGGGGATGGATTTGAAGTAGCCGATGAGCAGCCAGGTGCAGAAGGGCACGAGGAAGGTCGGGTAGGTGAGGATGAGGGCGTAGGGGGTGTCGAACAGGCCGAGTTGGTAGACGACCTGGGCGAGGGGGATGAAAAGGATGGAGGGGGGCACGAGGTAGGCGGCGTAGATGGCGAGGCCGACATATTCGGAGCCGCGGAAGCGCAGGCGCTGGATGGCGTAGGCGGCGAGCACCGAGGCGAGGAGGGAGAGGAAGGTGGAGCCGAAGGCGATGCTCATCGTGGTGACGAGCCAGTGGCCGTAATCGGTTTCGAAGAGGAGTTTATGGATGTTGGAGAAGGTGGGGTTGTTGATCCAGAAGGGGTTGTTGTCCTTGTAGTTCATCAGTTCGACGTTCGGTTTGAACGCGGTGATGCCCATCCAGAAGAAGGGGAAGAGGAGGACGATGAGGAAGATGACGAGCGGGATGTAGATGGTGACGATGCGGCGCATGCCGCTGTCCCACGACATGACTTCGGGGCCGTCGTTTTCGGTGACGGCGGGTTGGTCCATTTTGGTGTCAGTCATTGCCATTTTCAATCATTGTCAGACCCCTGCTGCCACTTGCGCCGGCCGAGGGCGTAGTAGCTGAAGAAGGTGGCGAAGATCAGGAACGGGATCATGGCGACCGCGATGGCGGCCCCTTCGCCGAGTTGGGCGCCGGGGATGCCGCGTTGGAAGGCCAGGGTGGCCATGAGATGGGTGGCGTTGATGGGTCCGCCGCGGGTGATGGCGTAGACGAGTTGGAAATCGGTGAAGGTGAAGAGCACCGAGAAGGTCATCACGATGGCGAGGATGGGCATCAGCAGGGGCGAGGTGATGTGGCGGAAGGATTGCCAGGGGGATGCGCCGTCGAGGAGGGCTGCTTCGTAGAGGGAGGGGGAGATGGTTTGCAGGCCGGCGAGCAGGGTGATCGCCACGAAGGGGATGCCGCGCCAGACATTGGCGACGATGAGCGACCAGCGGGCGGCCCAGGGGGTGCCGAGGAAGTCGATATAGTGGTCGAGGATGTGGAGGCGGTCGACCATGACGTAGGAGATGATGGAGAATTGGGGGTCGTAGATCCACCAGAAGGCGATGGCGCTCAGCACGGTGGGGGTGATGTAGGGCAGCAGGATGATGGCGCGCAGGAAGGATTTGAAGGGGATCTGGTGGTTGAGCAGCAGGGCCAGCCAGAGGCCGAGGGCGAATTTCAGCGCCGTGGCGGTGAAGGTATAGAACAGGGTGTTCCAGACCGAGGTGAGGAAGATCGGGTCGTCCATCAGGCTGACGAAGTTTTCGATGCCGACCCATTCGCCGTTGCCGCCGATTTCGGTGTCGGTGAAGGCGAGGTAGATGCCGAGGCCGAGCGGGTAGGTGAGGAAGGCCACCAGCAGGCCGACCGCGGGGAGCAGGCAGATGAAGATCAGGAACGGTTTGTAGTCGAACAGCTTCACGAGCCAGTTGGGCTCGGCTCGTGAGGGTTTCCAGGTCGATGCGTCCATGATCCGCCTTTCGGTGTGGGCGAGGATGGCCGCGCCTGGACAGGTCCAGGCGCGGCGGTGTGCCTCAGCCCTTTTTGTAGATGCGCGTCAGGCGACGCTCGGCTTCCTTGGTGGCTTCCTCGGGCGTGGACTGGCCGGCGCAGACGCTGGCGAACATCTGCACGAGGATGTATTCGGCGGTGGCTGCTGCGGCGCCGGCTGTGATCGGGCCTTTGTAGCCATCGTAGAACGTCATTTTCTGGGCGTCGCGGTAGGGGAGGATCTTGGGGTCGGACTTCCAGCAATCGGATTGGTCGAAGGCGAGCAGCGGGTGTGCCCAGTAGCCGAGGCACTGGGTGAGCCAATTGTCGTACTGGTCGGCTTCCATGAGGAAGCGGAGATATTCCTTGGCGGCGTTGGGGTATTTTGTGTGCTTGAAGACCATCGCGTTGAGGGTGTTGGCGGCCTCGGGGGCGCGGCCCTGGAAGGCGCCGGGGAGGCGGGCGTGTTCGGTGTCGGCGGCGATGCGGGCCATGGCCGGGTTGGTGGCGGCGCCGTTTTTGGCCACGAAGTAGATCGACACGCCGTTGCCGGTCATGGAGATTTCCTCGGCGAGGTAGGCCTTGTTGTTGCTCGGGTCGAGCCACGACAGGGTGCCGGGGATGAAGGTTTTGTAGAGTTCGGCGCCGTATTTGAGGGCGGCGATGGTTTCTTTGCGGTTGATGGCGACCTTGCCGGCTTCGTCGACCTGGTAGCCGCCATGGGCCCAGAGGAGCCAGGTGGCGGTGCCGTTGCCGTCGCCTTGGGAGTTGCCGAGCGCCCAGCCGAGGGGGTGACCGTTTTTGTGGAGCTTGCGGGCGAGATCGAGGAACTTGGTCAGGTCATCCGGGGGGGTGGCGTAGCCGGCTTCGTTGACCCAGGATTTGCGATAGACGAGGGCGCCGCCGCCGCAGCCCATCGGGATGGAGATCCACTGATTGGTGCCGTATTTTTTGCCGTATTTCTCGGGCAGGGCGCCCCAGCCGCCGTATTTTTTGCCGAGGTAGGTGGCGAGCTCGGTCATGTCGAGGGTTTTTTCGACATAGAGATGGGGGTCATTGGCCCAGCCGGCGACGACGTCGGGGCCGGCGCCGGTGCGGGCTGCGACGGCGACCTGGGCGCGGATGTCTTCCCAGCCGACGAAATCGGTGCGGACTTTGACGCCGGTGGCCTTGGTGAACTTGGCGGTGTTTTCGTTCCAGACGATTTCGTCGGGGTCAACGAATTTGGTGGGGCGGATGACGCGCAGTTCGGCGCCGGGCTCGATCGGCTGCTTCGGCGGGTCGATCTTTGCCATGGGGATGGCGGAATGGGCGGTGCCGGGCGCGAAGGCGGCTGCCGATACGGCCGCGCCGGCGCCGACGATGAGACTGTCACGCCGCGAAAATTCTGTCATAGGATTTGGCCTCCCTCAGATGCGGCGCATTGGCCGCGTGTTGCACATTTTTTGGGCGACGGCTTTAGGTGAGTCGGACGCCGGTTGCGACGTCGAACAGGTGGACCACGGCGGGATCGGGCGAGACATGGAGCGCCTCGCCGGGCCGGTGGGTGATGCGTTCGCGGAAGGCGCCGATCATTTTGGTGTCCGCGTGCATGGTGGAATCGCCGAGCTTCATGATGACCTGGGTCTCGGAGCCGGTCGGCTCGGTGACGAGCACGGTGGCGGCGGTGCCGTTGGGGTCAAGCCGGAGATGTTCGGGGCGGATGCCGTAGATGACTTCGCCGGGATGTTCGCGCGGCGCGCCAGCGGGCAGCGGGAGGGAGACGGTGCCGGAGATGAAGGCGCCGGATTTGATGTGGCCGCGGATGAAATTCATCGCGGGGGAGCCGATGAAGCCGGCGACGAAGAGGTTGGCGGGGCGGTCGTAGAGGTCAAGCGGCGCGCCCATTTGTTCGACGTTGCCGCCGTTCATCACCACGATCTTGTCGGCCATGGTCATGGCTTCGATCTGGTCGTGGGTGACGTAGACGGTGGTGGTTTTGAGTTTCTGATGCAGGTCCTTGATTTCGGCGCGCATGGCGACGCGCAGCTTGGCATCGAGGTTGGAGAGCGGTTCGTCGAACAGGAAGACCTGGGGATCGCGCACGATGGCGCGGCCCATGGCGACGCGCTGGCGCTGGCCGCCGGAGAGTTGGCGGGGGTAGCGCTCGAGATAGGGGGCGAGGCCGAGGATGCCGGCGGCGTGGCCGACTTTTTCGTCGATCACCTGCTTGGGCGCCTTGGCCAGCAACAGGGAGAAGGCCATGTTGTCGCGCACGGTCATGTGCGGATAGAGCGCGTAGTTCTGGAACACCATGGCGATATCGCGTTCCTTGGGGGGGACGTTGTTCACGACCCGCCCGCCGATCGCGATTTCGCCGCGGGTGATGTTTTCGAGCCCGGCGATCATGCGCAGCAGCGTCGATTTGCCGCAGCCGGAGGGGCCGACGAGAATGACGAACTCGCCGTCCTCGACTTCCACATTGACGCCGTGCAGCACTTCGGTGCTGCCGAACGCTTTGCGCACGGTACGAATAGAGACTGTCGCCATCGGCGTTGCGTGCCTTCCCCTTGGACGTATCGGGCCTTCCGGCCGGCTTCGGGGAGAGGATAGGGCGGATTGATCGGGTTTGCCAATGCATTCCCGTGCATTGTTGCGGTTTGATTGCGTGATGGGCCGGTGGATGGGTGATGAAGGGTCGCCATACGGGGGTTGCGCGCAATATTATGGCGCCGGCGGGGGCGCGGGGGGCGGGCTTGATGGGGGCCGGTCTTGACGTAGGCCGGGCTTGACGTAAGCCGGGCTTGACGTGAGCCGGGCGAGGCTTGAGCGTGTGGGGATGATCGATCCCATTGCACTGCACCGCTCCCTCGTCACCATCGACACCCATATCGACATCCCGTGGCCCGAGGGGCCCTCGTTTTTCGAGGACACCAGGCGGCGGGTGGACCTGCCGAAGATGCGGCGGGGGCATATGGCGACGGGCTGTTTCGCGGCCTATGTGCCGCAGGTGCCGCGTTCGGCGGAGGCGCATGAGGCGGCGTTTGCGCGGGCCTGCGCGATGTTGGATGCGATCAATGTGATGGGTGCGGGGCCCGATTCGCGGGTGTGCCTGACGGCGGACGATATCGAGCGGGCGCAGCGCGATGGTGTGACGGGGATTATGCCATGCGTCGAGAACGGGCATGCGGTGGGCGGCGATCCGAGGCGGTTGAAGGCGTTTCGCGACCGGGGGGCGCGGTATCTGACGGTGACGCATTTCGGGCACAATGCGCTGGCCGACAGTTCCAATCCGCGGCGCGATCTCAATGATCCCGAGGCCGAGCATGGCGGGCTGTCCGCGTTGGGGCGGCAGGCGATTGTCGAGTTGAACCGGCTCGGCATGCTGGTCGATGTCGCGCATACCTCGAAGGCGACGATGATGCAGGCGGCGGGGCTGTCGCGCACGCCGGTGTTGTCGACGCATTCCTGTGTGAAGGCGCTGTGCGACAATGCGCGCAACATGGATGACGAACAGCTGGATGTGCTGAAGGATGTCGGCGGCGTGATCCAGATTACGGCGGTGCCGGGGTTCCTGATGGCGGGCAGGAAGGAGGCCGAGGTGACGGTTTCGGATTATTGCGACCATATCGATTATGCGGTGAAGCGGATCGGGGTGGAGCATGTCGGGATTTCGTCGGATTTTGATGGGGGCGGCGGGTTTGTCGGCTGGAAGGATGCCTCGGAGTGCGGCAATTTGACGGTGGAGCTGGTGCGGCGCGGCTATGATGCGCGGGCGATCGGGCTGCTGTGGGGCGGCAATTTTCTGCGGCTGCTGCGCCGTGCGGAGCAATTGGCGGAGTAGGCGATGCGCAAGGTCCGGCTGCCCGATGGGAGCGAGGTTGCGGCGCTGGGCCAGGGGACCTGGCGGATGGGCGAGGGGCAGCGGACGCGCGATGAGGAGGCCGATGCGCTGCGGCTGGGCATCGATCTGGGCATGACGCTGATCGATACCGCCGAGATGTATGGCGAGGGCGCGTCGGAGCGGGTGGTGGGCGAGGCGATCCGTGGGCGGCGGGATGCGGTGACGCTGGTGAGCAAGGTTTATCCGCACAATGCGACGCGGACCGGAATGCCGGCGGCCTGCGAGCGGAGCCTGCGGCGGTTGCGGGTGGAGTGCATCGATATCTATCTGTTGCACTGGATGGGGGAGGCGCCGTTTACCGAGACGGTGACTGCGTTCGAGAAGCTGCGCGAGGCCGGCAAGATCCGGTCGTGGGGGGTGTCGAACCTCGATGCGGCGGATATGGTGGAATTGGCCAGCGTGTCCGGCGCCTGCGTGACGGATCAGGTGTTGTATAATCCGGAGCATCGCGGGATCGAGTATGATCTGCTGCCGTGGTGCGAGGGCCGTGCGATGCCGATCATGGCGTATTCGCCGGTGGGGCAGGGCGGGCGATTGCTGCGATCCAGGGCGCTGCGCGCGGTGGCGGAGCGGCATGGGGCGAGCCCGGGGCAGATTGCGATTGCGTGGTCGCTGCGCCGTGCGGGGGTGATTTCGATTCCGAAGGCGGGCGATCCGGCGCATGTGCGGGAGAATGCGGCGGCGGCGGGGATTGTGTTGACGGCGGAGGATGTGCGGGCGATCGATGCCGCCTATCCGCCGCCCGGGCGGAAATATCCGCTGGCGATGCTGTAGCGGCGGGCCCTTTGATCGGGGCCGGGGTGTTAAATCGTCGCAAACGGGCGGATTGACTGTCATTTGGTCTGGTCGGCGGCGCGGCGTGGATGCTGGTGTAAGGTCGATTTTTTGATCGGTACGGGCTCCATGACCCTCAGACGCGATCGCAACGCAGTGCGATGAACGAATTGCTGCCTCGGAGCTTGCGGGCGGGCAGCAAGGCATGGTCGGTGGGCCATGCGCTTGGCCATAGGATTGCGAGCGATCTTGCGGTGTTGGCGGCGTCGGATTTGTTCGATGGCGCGTTTTATTTGCGGGCTTATCCCGATGTCGCGGAACAGGGGGTTGATCCGGCGACGCATTTCATTGTGAAGGGCTGGCAGGAAGGGCGGCGGCCGTGCCTGTATTTTGATCCGGCGTGGTACCGCGCGGCCAACAGCGATGTGGCGCGGGCCGGGGTCAATCCGGTGTTGCATTATATTTCGGCTGGGGAGGCGCAGGGGCGGGCGCCGAGCGAGTGTTTCGATCTCGCGTGGTATGCGACGCAGCATGTGGCGGATGGCGGGCGCAGCCTGCTCGCGCATTTCATGCTGCGGCGCATGACGGGCGAGGTGAGCCCGCTGCCGGAGTTTGATGCGGCGTTCTATCTGGCGTCCTACCCCGATGTGGGGGCGGCCGGGGCTGATCCGTTCGAGCATTATCTGCGGTATGGCTATCGCGAGGGGCGCAATCCGTCGGCGCTGTTCGATACGCGGTTCTATTTGCTGCGCTATCTCGATGGCGCGTTGGGGGTGAATCCGGTGATCCATTATCGCCGGCACCGGCATTCGCTGCGGCTGCATACAATGCCGCCGCCGGGCGAGTGCGATGTGTTTGAGGAGGTGCGGCGGTTCAGCCGGCCGGGGCCGGCGTTCGAGACGGTGCGGCCGTTGCCGCGGAGCGCGCGGCGGCGGGCGCAGGTGTTGGCGTTCTATCTGCCGCAGTTCCATCCGATCGCCGAGAACGATGCGTGGTGGGGCGATGGGTTTACCGAATGGACCGCGATCGGGCGGGCGATGCCGCGGTTTGCCGGGCATTATCAGCCGCGGATTCCGCGCGATCTCGGGCATTACCGGCTTGGCGATACGCCTGAGGGGCGGGACGTGATGCGGCGCCAGGCGGAGATGGCGCGGGCGGCGGGGCTCGCGGGGTTTGTGCATTATTTTTATTGGTTCAATGGCCGGCGCCTGCTGGAGGGGCCGCTTGATGCGTGGCGGGGGGATGGGTCGATCGATTTTCCGTTCTGTCTGATGTGGGCGAACGAGAACTGGACCCGGCGGTGGGACGGCTCGGACCAGGAGGTGCTGATCAGGCAGGATTATGATGCGGCGAACGATGCCGCGCTGGTTGATTGTTTCGCCGGGTATTTCGCCGATCCGCGCTATATCCGGATCGACGGGCGGCCGGTGCTGATGGTGTATCGAGCGGCGGATATTCCGGATACGGTGGCGACGCTGGCGCGCTGGCGGGGGTTGTTTGCGGCGCGGCACAACGAGGCGCCGCTTCTGGTGATGGCGCAGAGTTTCGATGCGCTGGATCCGCGGGAGTTCGGCTTTGATGCGGCGGTCGAATTTCCGCCTCACAAGCTTGTTGTCGGTCTGGAACGGCGCAATGCCGAATTGCGGCCGTTTGATCCGCGGTTGACGGCGCATGTGTATGACTACGACGACATGGTGGCGGCCTCGTTGGGCGAGGTGGCTGGGGATTTTCCGTTGATCCGAACCGCGGTGCCGAGCTGGGACAATGACGCGCGGCGGCAGGGGGCGGGGCTGGTGCTGCGCGGGTCGACGCCGGCGACGTATCAGGCGTGGCTTGCCGAACTGGTCAGCCGGGCGGCGGCGGCGCCGGTGTTGGGGGCGGCGCTGGTGTGTGTGAACGCGTGGAACGAGTGGGCCGAGGGGGCCTATCTGGAGCCGGATCAGCATTTTGGCGCGGCCTATCTGAATGCGACCGCGCGGGCGGTGACGCGCGGAGGGGAGGCGGGGGCGGCGCGGGTGTTGCTGGTCGGGCATGATGCGTTTGCGACGGGGGCGCAGCATCTGCTGCATCATCTGATGTGCCGGATGGTGCGGGTGCATGGCGTGCAGGCCGAGTATCTGCTGCTTGGCGGCGGGGCGTTGGCGGAGGCGTATGCCGCCAGCGCCCCGGGGGTGATTGTCGAGAGCGCGGCGCAGGTCGAGGCTCTGGCGGCGGCCTGGGTGGCGCGGGGGTTTGCGTCGGCGATCGTCAACACCTCGGCTGCCGCCTGGGTGGTGCCGCTGCTGCGGGCGGCGGGGATGCGGGTGACCCTGCTGGTGCATGAATTGCCTGGCCTGTTGGCCGAGAAGGGGCTGGTGGAGGCGGCGCGGAGGGGGGCGATGGCGGCGGAGACGGTGGTGTTTCCGGCGGCATTTGTGCGCGATCGGTTTGTGGCGGCGATCGGGGTGAGCCCGGCGGATTGTCGGGTGATGCCGCAGGGGAGCTATCGGCGGATCGTGGCCTCGACGCAAGCGCGCACGGCGTTGCGGGCGCGCCATGGGATCGGGGCTGCGTGCGTGCTGGTGCTGGGCGCGGGTTATGCTGATGTGCGGAAGGGGTTCGATCTGTTTTTGCAGGCCTGGCGGGCGGCGCGGCGGCAGCGGGCGGATGTCATGTTCTGCTGGATCGGGGAGATCGAGCCGGCGATGCGGCTGTATCTGGCAAGCGAAATCGCCGCGGCCGAGGCGAGCGGGCGGTTTTTGCTGGCTGGGTATCAGCGCGATGTCGGGCCGTGGTTCAGCGCGGCGGATGTGTTCGCGCTGACGTCGCGGGAGGATCCGTTTCCGACGGTGGCGCTGGAGGCGATGGTATCGGGCGTGCCGGTGGTGAGTTTTGCGGGCAGCGGGGGGATGGCGGATGCGGTGGCGGCGTGCGACGGCGGGGTTGCGGTGGCGATGGGCGATGCGGATGCGATGGCGCGCGCTTTGGTGAAGCGAGGGCGCACCGGGACGCAGGAGCGGGCGCGGCTGGCGGGGGCAGCGCGGGCGCGGTTCGATTTTGCGGCCTATGCGCGGGATCTGCTGCATCTGGCGGTGCCGGGCGTGGCGTCGGTGTCGGTGGTGGTGCTGTCATGCAACTATGGGCGCTACATGGTGGAGCGGATGGCGTCGGTTTTCGCGCAGGATCATCCGGTGGAGGAAGTGCTGGTGCTTGACGATGCCTCAAGCGACGACAGCGTGGCAGTGGCGCTGCGGACGGCGGAGGCGTGGCGGCGGGAGATCGGGGTGGAGGCGGAGACGGTCAATTCCGGATCGGTGTTCCGCCAGTGGCGCAAGGCGGCGGAGCGGGCGCGGGGCGAATTCCTGTGGATTGCGGAGGCCGACGATGCGGCCGATCCGGCGTTGCTGGGTGCCTTGGCGGGGCTGCTCCAGGCGCAGCCCGACATGGTGCTGGCGTTCAGTGACAGCCGCAGCGTGGATGGTGAGGGGGCGGTGCTGGAGGAGAGTTATCGACAGTATTACGCCCAGGCCGGGGCGACCGGGCTGTTGCAGGACGGCATGTTTCCGGCGCGGGGCTTTGCGCGGCAGCTTTTGTCCGAGCGCAACCTGATCCTCAATGCCTCCGCCGTTTTGTGGCGCCGTTCGGCCTTGCTGGCGGCGTTTGCGCGCTGCGGCGCGGCGCTTGACGAGCTGCCGATTGCGGGGGATTGGCGGCTTTATCTGGAGGCGCTCGCTGACAGCGACGGCAGTGTCGGCTTTATCGCGACACCGCTCAACACCCATCGCCGGCATGCTGCCTCGGTGAGCGCGGTGGGGCGTGGGCGGCTGCATGTCGAGCAGATCGGGCGGATGCATCGCGCGGTGCGCGCGATGTTCGGGCCGGACGCACCGTTGAAGCGGCGGCAGAGTGCCTATCTCCGGATGGTGGCGCGCGACCTCGGGGTCTGATCCGGAGGCTGGACAGGGCAGGGTCCGCGCCCGAGAGCGGGATGGCTTCCGATAGGCGGATTCATCCCGCTCTGCTCTTTGTTTGATCGCCTGTTTCAGATTTTTTGACGATTCCGCTAAAAATCATCAGGCTCGGTGCGAACGGGCGATCGAGGAGCCGGCATGCGTATTCTCTACAGCCACCGCATCCAATCCCGCGACGGCCAGAGCATCCATGTGGACGAGCTGATCGCGGCGTTTCGTGCCGAGGGCCACGAGGTCCGGGTGGTGGGGCCGCGCTTCTATGACGAGGCCAGTTTCGGCGGCGAAAGCGGCTTTGTGGATTTCGTGCGCAACGTGTTGCCGGGTGCGCTCGGGGAGATCGCGGAACTCGCCTACACCATTCCGGCCTATTGGCGGCTGCGCCGTGCGTGTCGCGCGTTCAAGCCGGATTTCATTTATGAGCGCTGCAATCTCTATTTCCTCGCCGGCACCTGGCTGGCGCGGGCGACGGGGTTGCCGTTTTTGCTCGAAGTGAATGCGCCGCTGGCCGATGAGCGAACCCGGTTCGGCAGGTTGCGGCTGCATCGGCTGGCGCATCGGCTGGAGCGCGATGTGTGGCGCGCGGCGGATCGGGTGCTGCCGGTGACGGGGGTGTTGAAGGATATCGTGATGGCGGCGGCCGGGGTGCCTGGGGAGCGGATCACGGTGGTGGCGAATGGCGTGGTGCTTGACCGGTTCCCGCCCTTGGCGCCTGCGCAGCGCGAGGCGGTGACGCTCGGGTTTGTTGGCTTCGTGCGGCCGTGGCATGGGCTCGATCGGGTGATCCGTGAGATCGCGGCGCGCAAGGATGGTGCCCGGGTAAGCCTCACGGTGGTCGGCGATGGGCCGGTGCGGGGGGAATTGGAGGCGCTGGCGGCGGGGCTGGGCATTGTCGAGCGGCTCGATTTCAGGGGGGTGGTGGCGCATGCGGCGGTGCCGGGGGAGGTGGCGCGGTTCGACATCGCTTTGCAGCCGCAGGTGACGCCCTATGCCTCGCCGCTCAAGATTTTCGACTACATGGCGGCCGGGCGCGCTATTGTTGCGCCGGATCAGCCCAATATCCGGGAAATCCTGGTACATGAACGCACAGCCTTGCTGTTCGATCCATCCGATCCCGCCGGGCTGTGGCGGGCTGTCGCCCGGTTGATCGAGGATCCGGCATTGCGTGCCCGGCTTGGCGCCGCGGCGCGGGGCGAACTCGAACAGCGCAACTACACCTGGCGCGGCAATGCCCGCCGGATCGCCGCGATGGCCCAGGCGATCGCCGCCCGCAAAAGGACAAGATGATGATCACACGTGCCCAGCTTGCTGCCCTCGATGCCGCCGATCCGCTGGCGCCGATGCGGGAGCGCTTTCATGTGCCGCAGGGGGTGATCTATCTCGATGGCAATTCGCTCGGGCCGATGCCGCGGGCCACGCCGGGGCGGGTGGCGGAGGTGGTGGCGCGGGAATGGGGCGAGGGGCTCATCCGCAGTTGGAACGATGCGGGGTGGATGGCGCTGCCGGGGCGGATCGGGGCGAAGATCGCGCGGCTGATCGGGGCGCCGGCGGAGACGGTGATGGTGGCTGACAGCACGTCGGTCAATCTTTACAAGGTGTTGGGCGCGGCGCTGGCGGCGCGGCCTGGCCGGCGGGTGATTGTGTCGGAGCGCGGCAATTTTCCGACCGATCTGTATATCGCCGAGGGGCTTGCGGCGCTGCTGGACCGGGGGCACCGGCTGAAACTGGTGGAGGGGCACGAGATCGCGGCGGCGATCGACGAGGACACCGCGGTGGTGATGCTCACCCATGTGAACTACCACACCGGGGCGATGTTCGACATGACCGCCATCACGGCGGCCGCCCATGCCAAGGGCGCGCTGATGCTGTGGGATCTCGCGCATTCCGCCGGCGCCGTTCCGGTTGATCTGACGGCGGCGGGGGCGGATCTCGCGGTGGGCTGCGGCTATAAATTCCTCAATGGCGGGCCGGGGGCGCCGGCGTTCCTGCATGTGGCCAGCCATCTGCTGCCCGATGTGCGGTTTCCGCTGACGGGGTGGCTGGGGCATGCGGCGCCGTTTGCGTTCGAGCCGTCCTATCGGCCGGCCGGGGGGATAGCGGCGGCGTTTGTCGGCTCGCCGCCCGTTCTGTCGATGGCGGCGCTGGAGGTGGGCGTCGATATCGCGTGCGAAACGCCGATGGGGGCGGTGCGGGCCAAGTCGGTGGCGCAGACGACGCTGTTCGCGGACCTGGTGGCCCAGGAATGCGGCGGGCATGGGCTGGTGCTGGCCTCGCCGGTTGAGGCCGAACGGCGCGGCAGCCAGGTGTGTTTTGCCCATCCCGAGGCCTATCCGATCATGCAGGCGTTGATTGCGCGCGGCGTGATCGGCGATTTCCGGGCGCCCGATATTCTGCGCTTCGGGATCACGCCGCTGTATCTGCGGTTTGCCGATTTGTGGGATGCGGTGGCGATCCTGCGCGCGGTGTTGCAGAGCGGGGAGTGGCGGGAGGAGCGGTTTCGGATTCGCCGTGCCGTGACGTAGCGCTCGGTCGCCTGATGATTTTTGGCGGACTCACCAAAAATCATCAGGCGACTCGACAAAGAGTTGGAGCGGGATGCCTTCGCGATCAGAAGGCCTCCCGCTCTAGCCAAACACGGCACTGGCGCCGCACACTGGCCGGATGAGCCAATCGACCGACATCTTCTCCGTTATGACCGTTCACGCCCTGGACGTGTCAACCGCAACCGCCGAACAGGTCGCCCTGGAGCGCTGGGGCATCGCCGGGCACGCGAAAGCATTGACCGGGGAGCGGGATCGCAACTTTTATTTCCGTGCCGATGACGGGCGCGAATTCGTGCTGAAATTCGCCAACCCGGCGGAGGATGCCGGGGTGACGGACATGCAGATCAAGGCGCTGCAGCATATTGCTGGTGTCGACCCGGATTTGCCGGTGCCGCGGGTGATCCCGTTGCCGGATGGCGGGTTCGAGACGCCGGTGGCGCATGAGACAGGGGGGATTCAGCGGGTGCGGCTGCTGTCCTGGCTGCCCGGGACCAATTTGATGCGATCGCGTCGCAGCGGGGCCCAGCGCGTTGCCTGTGGGCGGCTGCTGGCGCGGACGCAGGCGGCGATGGCGGATTTCAGGCATCCCGGCGCCGGGCACGAACTGGTTTGGGACCTCAAGCACGCAGTGCGGTTGCGCGAGGTGATGTTCGTGCTGACGAGTGTTGTGGCGCGGGAGCGGGTCGGGGCGGTGTTCGATATGTTCGAGGCACGGATCACGCCGGCGCTGCCGATGTTGCGTCATCAGGTGTTGCATAACGATATGAACGGGTTGAACACGATCGTTGACAATGCCGATCATGACCGGATCGCCGGGTTGATCGATTTTGGCGATATGGTGGATACGGCGGTGGTGATCGATGTGGCGACGGGCAGCGTGGCGCAGTTTGCGCCCGATATCGGGGCGGGCGCGGCGCTGGCCGAGTTTGCTGGCGCGTTTCATGCGGCGCGGCCGCTGCTGGCCGAGGAGATCGCGCTGCTGCCGCTGCTGAGCGCGACGCGGGTGGCGATTTCGCTGACGCTGCAGTCGTGGCATCGGCATATCCAGCCGCATAATCCGCATTATGCGCCGGTGACGGAGCAGGATATTGCGCGGCGGTTGGGGCATATCGCGGATTTGTTGACGGCGGAGACGGCCGCGGCGGTGAGGGGGGCGTGCGGGTAGAGCGGGATGTCATCTGACAGGCGAAGGCATCCCGCTCTAATTCTTTGTTTGATCGATAGATGTAGATTTTTTGCTATCCTACCAAAAATCATCAGGCTCTAATGGATGGAACCTGCCGCTGGGTGCCCGTGTTGGTTCCCCCAAGGCGCTGAAATCCGCCCCATACGTTCGATTGATTCGTTTGATTATAATCACTAGACGCGGGAAAAATTGCGTGGTATCGTAATGAAATATGGTATGAAAGGTTAAGAGATGCAGCCCCAAGATGCTCAGAATTATGTTTTATCTCTCTATGAGCATATCCTGAGGCGCGCACCCTCGCAGCATGAGTTGATCTATTGGTCTGAGTGTGCCTGCAATGCTGGCGGTGCCGAGAAAGTGTATTTCTCGTTTGTTAATTCGGCTGAGTACAAAGGGAAAAACACGGTCAAAACCCTTTACCCTGCGGGGCATTATTATTCTCCCGTTGTTGACCCAGCAACAGTTAGGAAATATATCAATCGCGAAAGGTCCTCGTTCATAGGTGATATTCCTGGCGTAATCATAAACATACGAGAAATGGACGATTTATGGAATTTAATGTCTGGTGTTATTGCGTCTACGCCATTCACGGAAAATAAATCTGATTCTTTTAGATTTTATTATAACAATAATATATTTCCTTACGGTGATGCGATTTCTCTTCGAATGATGATGGCTTACTTGAAGCCAAGAAGCGTAGTAGAAATTGGATCGGGATTTTCATCCGCGTGCATGTTGGACGCTGCAGAAGAATTTAATTTAGATACAAAATTCACTTTTATTGATCCTTATTTAGAAAGACTTAATAGTCTATTAAAAACATCCGATCATGATAGAGTTCTTATTGTTGAGGATGCGGTGCAGAATGTCAATGACAGTCTATTTTCGCGACTGGGGGCTGGTGATGTAGTATTTATAGACTCGACTCATGTTTTAAAAACAGGGAGTGATGTGCACTTTGAAATATTCAACATATTACCTAAGTTAAATTCTGGCGTTTTAATTCATTTTCATGATATACAATATCCGTTTGAGTATCCTGATCAGTGGATTTTTGAACAAAATTATTCTTGGAACGAAATTTATGCACTTCGCGCATTCTTGATGTATAATCCACAATTTAGGATAAAATTCTGGGGGAGTTGCTTTGCCCAGCGACGAACTGAGGCTGTGCGGTCTGTATTTCCGCTATTTCTGAAAAATCCAGGCGGAAGCATCTGGATCGAGAAGGTCTAATGGGTTTCGATATTCTCCCAAGCTGGCGTCGGGTTAACTTTATGTAATATGTTAAGAGAAGGATATCGGATTGTTCATGGCAAAATTTATCGCTGATTTCCGAGAATGCTTTGACCATGTGGTGAGCCGGTTTAGTGACCCTGAGCCTGTTCTTCTGTCTCGTATCGGTGGGAGCGATACGCGGGCACTGGCTGACTATTTAAGAGTTCGTGGTGAGGGCGGAGCTCAACTCGAAGCCCATATTGATCGTTTTTTGCCGCTCGTCGCAAGTTATAACGGTTTTTTCGACAAGGTAGATCCGCGACAATCCTATTTGAGGTATTGCGATGAACTTATTGATAATTATTTGAATTTGAACTATGCGACTTTGTGTAACGGCGACCTTCTTACGGTTTATTTTTCGGATATTTTGCCACCGCATCAAATACGTTACAATATTCAAAACGTTGAATTTCTTAAGCTCATCGTTGAGCAAATCTCAGCGCGACAATCTGGTGCGGTTTTCATGCCATATAATTTTATCGAGCGCATTCTGCTCGACATGAATACTATGTTCAAGGCATTTTCGAAGATTTTGGATGGGAGAAAGGTTCTGGTTGTTTCTCCATTTTCTGAAAGTATAATGAAAAATTTCAAAGCCAGGCATGATTTTTTTGGTCCAGATTTTCGATATCCCGAATTCGAGATTGATGTTGTAGACGTGCCAATAACCTATTCCGGCCTGTCGGATGATTTGTATGAATTCAGCAATTGGTTTGAGACCGCGGAGGATTTGAAAATTCAAATTTCCGAAAAGGAGTTTGATATCGCCTTGATGTCTTGTGGAACCTATGCGATGCCGATTGGTGATTATATTTTCCGCAGTATGAAAAAAAGTGCGATCTATGTCGGTGGTGTCATGCAGTTGTTTTTTGGAGTGATGGGCCGTCGATACAATAATCCATATTTTTTACAGCAGATTCGGGCTGAGAATTTTATTTACCCGGTAGAGAGGGAGCGTTACATGAAAATGATTCCTCTTGATGACGAAGCTGCCACCGAGGCGTTTGGAGCTTACTTCTAATTCTTGTTGACGTGGGTTGGATAGAGAGCGTGCGTATGATCGGACCGTTCCCTTCGAAACTGGGGTTCATTGATTTACGGAAGGATGAAGGCCTTGATACGATTTGCAGGGAGTGTTAATGCTATGCAGATGGACGTCGTGATTGTGGTGGCGCCATCTCGATTGTTGGGCGAAACAACCGACTTGGAGACTGACGATGAATCGCGATATGGATGAACAGGCGCTTGATGCGGCAACGATCCTCGCTACGATGCTCAAGTTGCGAGGTCAATTGACTGCCTATCGCGGGAAGTATGGGCAGTTTCACTCTGTTGCATTTGATGGGCAACCAAATGTGCCAAATCCGCAACTTCTCACGAATTGCCGCGTGCTCCATGACCGTATGGAAATCATCCGGCATTTGCGGCCGGGCGGACGCTTTGCGGAAGTTGGGACGTTTAAGGGGGATTTTATAGTCAAAGCCATGGACGTCTACGAACCGACAGAAATCCATCTTTTTGATATGAGTTTCGACAATATTATAGACGAGAATAAAAAAATATTAGATGCGGTAGGGTGTGTCACTTATCATGCGGGTGATTCTTCTTCTCTGCTGATGGGGATGCCTGACGCTTATTTCGACGTGATATATGTCGATGCGGATCATTCATACAGAGGTGTGTGGAAGGATCTGGAGGCCGCCCATCTGAAGGTGAAACCTGACGGCTATATTGTTTGCAATGACTATACGAATTTCGATCCGATTCAGATGTTGCCATACGGCGTGTATTCCGCGGTAAACCGGTTTGCCACCGAATTCGGCTATCGGTTTGATTATCTTGCCTTGGGAGCCTGGGGGTTTCATGACGTCGCTCTCCGAAGGTGGTAAGCGCCGCGGCGCGCGGCGTCTATCAGGACCGCTGGCGAGAAGTTGCCATGCGCGGTTGGGGGGGGCGGGCGCGTTTCCGCGTCTGCGGGCCTTGCTGAACTGCAAATCAGCCACTGATGATCCCCGAGTTGGGAGTTGTAGGATTTCATGAAGCATATCCCCATGAATCATCGGGCGCCACGTCAGGCATTCGGAGGCCAGTTTTGATGCCTTCTTCTGCAAAGCGCGAGGAGATCGAGAGAGTGATGCTTGATCCTTGCTCACTCCTCCCCGACCCTATTGGGAAGGCCGGCTTCGCCGTGCCAGATATCAGGAGCTTCGCCTGGCACCCTCTTGGCGATCCGACCCATGATAATTGGATTGTGGCATCGCCGGAAGTGGATCCAAAAGCAGGAAGGAGTTTCAGAATTACAGAGAAATCAAGGAATAATATATTTGTTTTAGGCGATCAATGCAAAGTAGTTGGAAATAATTTTGTTGATGGATCTAATAACTTATCAATATTAATCGGTGTCAAGTATGGCGTTCATCCAGTTCATCTGCAACTGAAGTCTGATAATCATGTATTTTTTGGGGTGAAGGCTGTACATCGAACAGTAATACATTCATCGAGTCTGAAGTCACAAGTAATATTATTGTCGGAGAGCACTGCATGTTCGCCTATGATGTCGTGGTCCGTACGCACGATGAGCACGGTATTGTGGATCTAGATACTGGTGCGACAATCAACGACGACAAGTCGGTTTTGCTTCATCCCGCGGTTTGGGTCGGTGAAGGCGCCAAGATCATGAAGGGCGTCCAGATCGGCTTTGGGTCCATCGTTGCGGCTGGCGCAATCGTTGCCAAGGACGTTCCAGCGACAAC
>CANFKS010000027.1 GCA_947447625.1 Rhodospirillales bacterium
CCTCGCCCCCCTGTTCACCCCGCACTGGGCCATCATTCCCAACCTGGCGATCGACCTCGTCGGCCCGCCGCTTCTGCGCCTGCTCCCCGTGCATGTCGCCGGCCGCCTGATCCTCGCCGCCCTCCTCCTGCTTCCCTTCGCCGGCGTCATCGCGCTCAACCGCGCCCTGTTCGGCCGTGTCCAACCCTGGGCACTGGCCAGCGCCCTCGTCATCCCCTCGGGCGCCTTCCTCCTCGGCTTCCTGAACTTCATCGCCGGAACGGGCGCCGCCCTGCTGCTCGCCGCCTTCTGGATCGCCCACCGCCCACGCCACCCCCGCGCCACGCTCCTCCTCGCCAGCCTCGCCTCCATCGCCCTCTTTTTCTGCCATCTGATGGGCTCCGTCTTCGCCCTCATTCTCATCCTCACCCACGAAGCCCGCTCCCCCCGCACCTACCTCGCCACCACCCCCCTCATTCTCATCCCCGCGCTCCTCTATCTCTCCGCCCCCCTCAACACCCTCCCCGCCGCCGCCGAATACCTGCCTTTGGCCCAGAAACTCGCCCAACTCCTCACCCCCGTCACCGCCTACAACCTGCCCCTCGACATCCTGACCGCCGCCGCCGTCGCCGTCTTCCTCCTCGGCTGCGCCCTCACGAGGCGCCTCGACACCCCCCCCGGCATCCGCCTCGCCCTCCTCGCCTGCGCCTCCCTCTACGCTGCCGCCCCCTACGCCTTCAAAGGCACCCAATCCCTCGACACCCGCTTCCTCGCCATGTTCGCCCTCATTGTCTTTGCCGGCACCCGCCCCCACACCATCCCGGCCCCCATCCCCCTCGCCACGGCCTTCATCGCCCTCTTCCTCGCCCGAACCACCCTCCTCGCCACCGCCTGGCACCTCCACAACACCGACCTGGCCAATCTCCGCACCGCCATCGCCCCCCTCACCCAAACCGACAAAACCTACCTCGCCTCCGTCTCCCCCGCCGAAGCCCCCGCATACTGGTCCACCGCCCCCCTGCCCCGCCGCCTCTCCAACACCATCCGCACCGACACCCACCTGCCCGCCCTCATCCTCATCGAACGCCACGCCTTCTGGCCCCTCCTCTTCGACGACCCCACCCAACAGCCCATCCTGCTCACCCCCCCATACCAATCCCTCGCCGACCAGAACGGCGGCCTCGTCGATCACCTCGCCCTGCGCCCCGCTACCCTCTGCGGCTATACCCACCTCCTCCTGCTCACCGCGGCCGCCGACCCCGGCTTCTCCCGCCCCTACCTCGCCCCCATCACCACCACCGAAACCGCCGCCCTGTTCCGCATCCGGCCTCACCTGATTCCCTGCACAACCCCATGAAGCCAGCAAGCAAGGCTCCGCCGGCCAAGGGGCTCGCCCCTTGGAACCCATCCTTATTTTGAAGCAGGCTGCTGCGCCCTCTCGCTCAGCACCGTCCATGCCCGCTCGAACGCCTCGGCCATCTGCTCCGCCGGCACCGCACCCGAGAACAGCACATGGTTCATCATCACAAAACTCGGCACGCCATTGATCCCGGCCGAGCGCGCCATCGCATCGCGCGCCGTCACGATCTCCAACCCCTCGTCCGAAGCCAGCATCGCCGCCACCCGCTCGGCCGCCAGCCCGGCCGCTGCGCCGATTTCGCCCAGCACCGCAGCGTCGCCGATATCCTTGCCCTCGCTGAAATACCCGCGGAACAACCCATCCACCACCGCATCCTGCACCCCCTCCTCGCCGGCCAGCCAAATCAGGCGATGCGCCGCAATCGTATTCGGCGTCCGGCGCATGAGGCCCGAACGCATCTCGATCCCCACCGCCGCCCCCGCCTCGGCCACACGCGCATCGATCTGGCGCATCTTCTCCTCGGAGCCGAACTTCGCCAGCCGATAGGCCGCCCGCTCCACCCCCTCGGCCGGCATCTCCGGATTGAGTTGATACGGATGCCAATGCACCTCGAAGTTCAAACCCTGCTCCGCCAGCATCGGCAGCGCCAGTTCCAACTGCCTCTTGCCGATATAGCACCAGGGGCAAATCGCATCCGAGATGACATCAATCCGACCCGTCACGCTGTCCATGATCCTGCCCTTCCAAATTCTCTCCCCCGATATAGCCCCCGCCCGCACAAATGCTACACTCCCCCAAAACATCCACCACCAAACGTCCGGAGACCGGCCATGACCGATGACATAGACACCGCCATGGGTTTCGCCCCCGACCACGACTCCCCCATCCCCTTCATGGCCCGCACCCGGGCCTATTACAAAGCCATCGGCTACACGACACCCTACCGCTGGGCGCACCACCTCGCCGCTCCTTTCACCGCGCTCGCCAAACCCCTCCCCCAATCCCGCATCGCCATCATCACCACCGCCGCCCCCTACCAGCCCGACAAAGGCGACCAGGGTCCCGGCGCCGCCTACAACGGCAGCGCCAAATTCTACCAGGTCTACAGCCAGTCCACCGCCGAACCGACCGACACCCGCATCTCCCATATCGGCTACGACCGCAAACACACCACCGCGACCGACCAGAACGCCTGGTTCCCCCTCCCCGCCCTCCTGCGCGCCGCCGCCGCCGGGCGCATCGGCGCAGTTGGCCCCCGCTTCTTCGGCGCGCCCACCAACCGCTCGCACCGCGTCACCATCGAAACCGACGCCCCCGAAATCCTCGCCCGCTGCCAGGCCGACCGCATCGACGCCGCGATCGTCATCCCCAACTGCCCCGTCTGCCACCAGACCGGCAGCCTCGTCGCCCGCCATCTTGAAGCCGGCGGCATCCCCACCATCGTGATGGGCACCGCAAAAGACATCGTCGAACACAGCGCCGTGCCCCGCTTCCTGTTCAGTGACTTTCCCCTCGGCAACGCCGCCGGCCGCCCGCATGACATCCCCTCCCAGGACGCCACGCTCGAACTCGCCCTCAAACTCCTCGAATCCGCCATCGCCCCGCAAACCACCGTGCAAAACCCGCTCCGCTGGAACGCCGACGGGCTCTGGAAAAACGATTACCTCAACCTCGAACAGATCGGCACCGAGGAACTCGCCCGCCGGCGCGCCGAATTCGACCGCGAAAAGGAAAAGGCCCGCCTCAACCGCGTGGTCGCCGCCTGATGAGCCGTCCTTTCCACGGGGTCAAAATCCTCGACTTCACCCAGGTTCTCGCCGGCCCCTACGCCACGTTCCAACTCGGCCTGCTCGGCGCCGACATCATCAAGGTCGAACGCCGCCAGGGCGAGGATGCCCGCCGCACCCCGCTGTCGCGCGACTGGGCCGAGCGCGGCCTCGCGTCAGGCTGGCAAGCCATCAACGGCAACAAACGCAGCCTGACGCTTGACCTGCAAAAACCCGAAGCCCAGGCCATCATCCGCAAACTCGCCGCCACGGCCGACGTCGTCGTCGAAAACTTCCGCCCCGGCGTGATGGACCGCCTCGGCCTCGGCTACGAAAGCCTCGCGGCGCTCAACCCCACCCTGATCTATTGCGCCATCTCCGGCTTCGGCCAAACCGGCCCCGACCGCGAGGAAGCCGGCTATGACGGCAAGATCCAGGCGATGTCGGGCATCATGTCCATCACCGGGGACCCCGCCACCGGCCCGATGCGTGCCGGCTTCGCGGTGTGCGATGTGCTCACCGGCATGACCGCGGCCTTTGCCATTTCGTCCGCCCTCTTCCAGCGCACCCACACGCAAAAAGGCCAGTTCGTCGACGTCTCGATGCTTGAGGCGAGCCTCGCCTTCCTGTCCGGCCCCGTCGCCGATTGGACCGTTGCCGGCCATAAACAATACCAGTCCGGCAACCAGGCCGTCAGCCGCCGCCCCACCGCCAATCTGTTCAAGGCGCAGGACAGCCACATCCTCCTCGCCGTCAACAGCGAGAAACAATACCAGTGCCTGATGACGGCACTCGGCCTGCAAGCCAGCTTCGATGATCCCCGCTTCAAGGACTGGTTCACCCGCCTCGAACACGAAGCCGCGCTGCGCGCCCTCATCGAAGACCAGCTCGCCCCCCGCCCCGCCAAGGACTGGGAACCCATCCTCAACGCCGCCGGCGCCCCCGCCGCCTCGATCTGGCGCATCGAGGACATCATCGAACACCCGCAGATCCAGGCCCGCAACGTCCTGCAAACCGTCGAGACACCGCACGGCGCGCTGCGCTTCATGGGCAGCGGCTTCCACCTCGCCCATGGCGGCGGAACCTACGACACCGCCGCCCCCCTGCTCGGCCAACACACCACCGCCATCCTGGCCGAACTCGGCTTCAGCGATGCCGAAATCACGTCGTTGCAATCCAGCGACGTGATTTAGACCACCCCCCTACCCCGCCCGGCGCGATCGCCCCAACAGGTGAATGGCGCCGCCGGCCAGCAGCCCCCAGAACGCCCCGCCGATCCCGAACCAGCTCACCCCGGTGGCCGCGACCAGAAAGGTGATCACCGCCGGTTCGCGTTCGGCAGGGTCCGCCACCGCGCCCATCAAAGCCCCCGCGAAGGAGCCGAGCAGCGCGAGACCGGCCACGGCTTCGATCAGCAGCGGCGGTGCGGCGGCGATGAATGCCGTCGCCGCCCCGGCGAACAGGCCGATCACCATGTAGCCGATCCCGGTGACGATCACCGCGCAATAGCGCCGCGCCGGATCGGGATGGGAATCGGTGCCCGAGGTGATCGCCGCCGTGATCGCCGCGAGATTGACGGCGATGCTGCCGAACGGGGTGGCCAGCAGCGAAAAAATCCCGGTCGCGGTGAACAGCCGGCTCGCATTGGGGTGATACCCGTTGAGATTCAGGATCGCGGTGCCCGGGATGTTCTGCGATGCCATGGTGACGATGAACAGCGGAATCGCCAGCCCGATCGTGGCCGACAACGAGAACACCGGCGGCGTGAACACCACGACAGGCCACAGCGCCGCCGCATGCAGCGCCGAGAGATCGGCGGTGAATCCGATCAACCCCGCCGCCACCAGCACCGCCGCCGGCACCGCCATCAGCCGGTTGATCCGCGCCACGATCGCCCAGGTCACCACGATCGCCAGCCCCAGCACCGGCGTTCCCGCCACCGCGCGCACCGGCGCGAGGCACAGCGGCAGCAGCACCCCGGCCAGCATCGCGCTTGCGATCGGCTTCGGAATCGCCGCCACCGCGCGCCCGAGCGGCTTGAACTGTCCGGCCAGAACGAGCAGCACCGCGCAGATCATGAAGGCGCCCACCGCTCCCGCGAACCCGCCAGGCGCCACGCTCGACCCCGCCAGCAGTGCCGCGCCGGGCGTCGACCAGGCGATCGAAATCGGCAGTTTGGTCCAGGCGCTGATCGCCAGGCTCGCGACCCCCATCGCCACCGTGACAGCGAGCAACCCCGAAGCCGCCTGTTCCGGTGTTGCGCCAACCGCGGTCAGGCCCCTGATGATGACCGCGAACGTGCTGCCGAAACCGACAAAACATGCGAGCAGCCCCGCCGCCACGGCCGAGGCCGAGAAATCCGCGCGCAGGCTCATCGGACGCACCACAAATGCTGCACCCGATGACTTGGCTTGAGGGTATCCATGGCGGTCTCCTCGCAGGGTTGGCTCCGGATTTGACGGATTATTCGGCGCTGGGCAAGGCGGGCTTGCCCTGGACCCGCGCCATCAGGGCCACGATCGGCGTCACCAGCGCGAGGCTCCGCGCGATCGCGCCCATCCACCAGGGAAAGATGATCCGCCGCTTATGGCGGGGCAAGGCGCGCAGGATGATCGCTGCTGCCTGGTCGGCGTCCATCAGGCCTGGCATTTTGTAGGGATTGGCCGCCGTCATCGGTGTGCGGATGAAGCCGGGGCAGATCGAAACCAGGTGAATCCCGCGCTGCGCCGCGGCTGGTGCGGAGGCGACGGCCCAGGCGTCGATGGCGGATTTGCTGGCACCATAAGCCGGGGCGCCCGGCGTGGGGATGAACGCCGCGACCGAGGCGACCACCGCGACGGTGCCGCCCGGGGCCATGGTTTCGAGCGCGGGGAAGGCGGTGTTGAGGGCGCCGTCGAGGTTGGTGGCGAAAATGGCGCGCGCCTGTTCGGCGGTTTCGCCGGTGCCGATGCCCGCGCCGCCGGAAATGCCGGCATTGGCGATGACGAGATCGAGCGGTGCGGCGGCGGCGATCCAGACGGCGGTGGCGGCGGCGTCGGTCACGTCGATCCGCGCGGTATGCACCGCAGCACCTTTGGCGCGGCAAGCGATCGCGGCGCGTTCGAGGCGCGTTGCGTCGCGGCCGCCGAGATGCAGGGTGACGCCAGGCGCTGCGAGAGCTTCGGCAAGCGCGCGGCCGATGCCGGAGGAGGCGCCGGTGATCAGGGCTGAGTTGTATAGGGTCATGTTTCGAGGTTAGCAGGGCGGTGGTATCGTTCGCCACCCGTTGCAGGAATTTCATGATGCCCGCGCCGCTGATGTCGATGACCGGATTTTCGCGCTGCGAGGGGATCGCGGAGGGGATGAGCTGGGCCTGGGAACTGCGCAGCGTCAACGGAAGGGGGCTCGAATTGCGGTTCCGCCTGCCCGGCGGTTTCGATGGGCTTGAGGCGGGGCTGAAGGATAGCGCAGGCAAGGTGCTCAAGCGCGGCAACGTGAACGCCAACCTCACCATCAAGCGCGACGAGGCGGCGCGGCTGGTGGCTGATCCCAAGGCGCTCGGCCAGGTGTTGAAACTGGCGATGGAGATTGCCGCCGAGATCCCCGGCGCCGAACCGCCGCGGGCCGAGGCGTTGTTGGCGTTGCCCGGCGTGTTGCGCAGCGTCGCGCCCGAACAGGACGAGGCGACGCTGGCAGCGCAGGCCAGCGCCGTGCAGGCGGGTTTTGCCCAGGCGCTGGCCGGACTCGTCAACGCACGGCAGGGCGAGGGGAACTGGCTGGGCCTTGTGTTGACTGGCCAGCTCGATGAGATCGAGCGGCTGTGCGCGCGTGCTGCCGAGGAGGCGGCGGGCCAGCCGGCGATGCAGCGGGCGCGGATGTTGGAGGTGATTCGGGGCCTGCTGGCCGAAGTGCCGGGGCTGCCGGAGGAGCGGATCGCGCAGGAGGTGGCGGTGCTGGCCGGCAAGGCCGATGTGCGCGAGGAGTTGGACCGGCTTGATGCGCATAGTCATGCCGCGCGGGGTTTGCTGGCCGAGGGGGAGAGTGTCGGACGGCGGCTGGATTTTCTGGTGCAGGAATTCAATCGCGAGGCCAATACGCTGTGCAGCAAATCTGCGAGTGTGGCATTAACGGCGACGGGGCTGAAGCTGAAGGCCGCGATCGAGCAGTTTCGCGAGCAGGTACAGAACATCGAATGAGCGATTTGCGCAGAGGCGTTTGCCTGGTGATTGCCGCCCCTTCGGGGGCAGGGAAATCGACCATCACGCGGCGGTTGCTGGAGAGCGAGCCGGCGCTGAGCCTGTCTGTCAGCGTGACGACGCGGGGGCCGCGTGCTGGCGAGGTGGATGGGGTGCATTATCATTTCATCGGCCAGGACCGGTATGACGCGCTGGTTTCGGCTGGCGAATTGCTGGAATGGGCCGGGGTGTTCGGCAAGTCGTACGGCACGCCGCGGGGGCCGGTGGAGGCCGCGCTGGCGGCGGGGCGGGATGTGGTTTTCGATATCGATTGGCAGGGCTATCGGCAGATGCGGGCGGCTTTGCCCGAGGATGTCGTGGGGTTGTTCGTGCTGCCGCCGACGGTGGCGGAATTGGAGCGGCGGTTGCGGGGCCGGGGCACCGATAGCGAGGCGGTGATCGCGGGGCGGATGGCGGCGGCGCGGGGGGAGATGTCGCATGCGGCGGAGTTTGACTTTGTGTTGGTGAATGACGATTTGGAGCAGGCGGTGGATGCGGCGCGGTCGGTGCTGGTGGCGGCGCGGTTGGCGGTGCGGCGGCAGGCGGGTTTGTTGGCGCGCTTTACGTGACGGGGTTGTTGGGGATTATCGGGCCGGTTTTCGGGTTGATCCTGATGGGGGCGGCGGCGGTTCGGTTGAAATGGCTTGAGGTGCCGGCGATCAAGGGCATGAGCGATTTCGTGTTTTTCGCGGCGATGCCGAGTTTGTTGTTTCTGTCGATCACGACGGCGCCACCGTTGCGGCTGCTGGATGTGGCGGGGAGTTTTTTGGCTGGGGCGGTGGTGCTGTTTGCGGTGGCGGTGGTGATTGGGCGGCGGTTTTTGGGGTTGCGGCTGGCTTCGGCTTCAATATTCGGGCTCAATGCTGTGTTCGGCAATACGGTGATGCTTGGGATTCCGATTGTCGATGCGGCGTATGGGCGGGAGGGGGTTGCTAATCTTTTGGCGGTGGTGGTGTTCCATTCGGCGTTTTTGTTGCCGTTGGCGACGATATTGATCGAGGCGGATACCGGCCGGGGGCAGGGGGTGTTTGGGGTGTTGTGGGCGTCGGTGCCGGGGTTGCTGCGCAATCCGGTGATTGTGACGATGCTGGTGGCGTTGAGTTGGCGGTTTTTGGGGGTGCCGGTGCCGGGGGGGATGCAGAGGTTTTTGAGCCTGTTGGGGGGCGCGGGGCCGCCTTTGGCATTGTTTTGCCTGGGGGCCTCGTTGCCGAAGCCGCAGGGGTGGAGCGATCTGGCCGAGGTGTTGGTGGGGGGGGTGTTCAAGTTGCTGGTGATGCCGGTGCTGGTGGGGGGGATTGCGTATGCGGTGGGGGTGAGTGGGGTGGCGTTCAAGGTGGTGGTTTTGGCGTCGGCGCTGCCGACGGGGGCGAATGCGTTTATGCTGGCGCGGCGGTTTTCGACGATGGCGGAGGCTTCGGCGAGCATCGTGGTGGCATCGACGGCGGTTTCGGTAGTGACGCTGGCGGTGTTGCTGAGTTGGCTTGGATGATTAACCAACCGGAACAATTTGAGCGTGGGTTGGTGGGGCGGGGCTAGAGGTTTCTTGCGAAATGGACGAATCGCAGGCGGGATTTGGCGGGTTCGGGTTGCGGTTTTGCGGCCGGTGGGGGCGGAGGGGGTTTCGCGGGGCGCGGGGTGTGGCCGATGCCGAGGGCGCGGCGGATGGGGTTCAGCAGGCGTTGCAGGGTGGGGGCCAAAGCGAGGAGTTCGGCGACTCCGGGTTCGGCGAGGAGGGTTTCGAGGTGCATCCGGGTGAGGGCAGCTTCGTGTTTGAGTTCGCGGAGCAGCCAGCCGGGGCTGGTGGGCAGGGCCGGACGCAAGGTGTGAGGGCGCGGCGTATAAGGGCGTTGGCGGTTGCGGCGCGGGTCAATGCGCGGGCGTTTGCCGGCGGCGATGCGGGCCATGGTGGCGCGGATGATGCGGGCGGCGCGGTTGAGGCGGTTGCAGAACAGCGGGGTGAGGGAGGCGAGGCGGGGGTGGCGGCCGAGGCGCAGCGCGATGAAGCCGATGAGTTGGGTGATGAGCGCGGCAAAGCGGGCCGCGAAGACCGGGGCCAGGAGGCGTGGATCGGGCGGGGTGGCTGCCGTGGTCATGTTAGTTTTGATATAACATGAGTTAGTTCGGCGCAAGGGTTTTGTAGCGGCTGGATCGGGACGCTGTCAGGTGGCGAGCACCTGGTGTTGCCGGAGGAAGCCGAGGAGGGCGAGGAGGGGGATGCCGAGGATGGCGGCGTGTTCGCCTTCGATACGCTCGAAGAGATGGATGCCGAGGCCTTCGAGACGGTAGGCGCCGACGCAGGCGGTGATGTGATCGGCTTCGGCGGCGAGGTAGGTTTCGAGGACGCTGTCGGAGACGTTGCGCATGGTGAGGCGGGGGCGGGCGACATGGTGCCAGATGCGCTGGCCGTGGCGCAGGCAGACGATGGCGGTGATGAGTTCGTGGGTGCGGCCGCGGAGGTGTTTGAGGTGTCGGGCGGCGTCGGCCGGGTCGGTGGGTTTGTCGAACCAGATGCCGTCGCAGACCAGGAGCTGGTCGCAGCCGATGACGAGGGCTTCGGGGTTGCGCCGGGCGATGCGTTCGGCCTTGAGTTCGGCGAGGAGGATGGCGACATCGGCGGGTGCGGCGCCCTCGGCCTGACCGGATTGTTTGATGGCGGCTTCGTCGATGGCGGCGGCCTGGACGTCAAATGCGAGGCCAGCGGCGGACAGGACGGCGCGGCGCGCACTGGAGGCGCTGGCGAGGATGAGGCGTGGGGTTGCGGATTGGAGCATGGGTGATCAGGCCTGGGGTGCGGCGGTGGATTTGGCGCGGCGGGTTTCCCAGCTTTGCATAAGCTGGACGATTGTGGCGGCGGTTTCCTCGATGGAGCGGCGGGTGACGTCAATGACGGGCCAGCCGCGGCGGGCGCAGAGGCGTTTGGACCAGAGGATTTCGGCTTTGACGGCATCCTGGTCGACATAGTCGCTGCTGTCATGGCGGGGGCCGGCGCTGGGGTTGCCGCCGATCATGCGCAGGCGGTTGCGGCGGATGTCGATGAGCGCTTCGGCGTCGATGGACAGGCCGATGACGGGGCAATGGGGGTTGGCCAGGGCGTCGGGTTCGCCGAGGGCGGGGACGAGGGGGATGTTGGCGGCTTTGATGCCGCGGTTGGCGAGATAAAAGCAGGTGGGGGTTTTGGAGGAGCGGGAGACGCCGACGAGGATCACGTCGGCTTCGGCGATGCCTGCCTGGGCCTGACCGTCATCATGGGAGAGGACGTAGTGGATGGCGTCGATGCGTTTGAAGTAATCCTGGTCGAGCACGTATTGGCGGCCGGGGCGGGTGGAAGCGGCGGCGCCGAATTGTTCCTGGAAGAGGGAGAGGACAGGATCCAGCACATGGACGACGCTGATGCCGAGGCGCTGGCAGGCGAGTTCGAGTTCGCTGCGCAGGCCTTTTTCCATCAGGGTGGAGAGCACGGGACCGGGTTCGGCTTCGATGCCGTCGATGACTTTATGGACCTGGAAGCGGGTTCGGATGAGGGACCAGCGATGATAGATGATGCGGGAGTCATCGAACTGGGCAACCGCGGCACGGGCAACAGCATTGAGGGTATCGCCGGTGGAATCGGAGACCAGATGAAGATTGATGTTGGGGGACATGGGCTGAGGATAGCGGGGATAAGTGCGCAATGGCAGCCCCACCGGCAGCACCGGGCCGGGCAGCGGGGATAAGTTGTACACAGGCGTCGGCGGGGGATGGAATTTCGACAGGGCCGGCGATTGCGGGGATTTCGGCGAAGTTTTGTTTTATTTCAATCGTTCGGTCTGTTGTAGAAATGTGGACAAGTCAGTGCATGAAATAGGGATTGCTGTGTACCCCGTTTTCCACAGGCCCTACATGCTACCACCACCTTTCTATCGGAATCCTCTCTACCGAGTGGGGGGCGATTTCGGGTGCTTCGGCGTTGGGCGGGATGAGCGCTTCTATCGGGGGGCATCCCGTTCTAAGAGGGGGCTCGAATGGAGCGATCGGGACCATGGCGAAGCGGATCGAGAGAGTGCTGGCGGGAGAAGCGATCTGGCCGCCGCCGGCGTGGTTGATGCGCCAGGCTGGGCGGTATTTGCCGGAATATCGGGCAATCCGGGCGACGGCGGGGGATTTTGTGACGCTGGCGACGACGCCGGCGATGGCGGCGGAGGTGACGCTGCAGCCGGTGCGGCGGTATGGGATGGATGCGGCGATTTTGTTCAGCGATATCCTGATGGTGCCGTGGGCGCTGGGGCAGGGGTTGTCGTTCAAGGCGGGGGAGGGCCCGGTGCTGCCACCGATAAGAGATGCTCAGGGGTTGGCGGGGCTCGACATTCGGCGCGTTCCAGGCGCGATCACGCCGATTTTGGAGGCGGTTCGGCTGGTGAAGGCGGGGGTGGGCGATGCGACGTTGATCGGGTTTGCGGGCAGTCCGTTCACGGTGGCGTGCTACATGGTGGAGGGGGGCGGATCAAAGGATTTCGCTGCTGTTCGGGGGTTGGCTTATGCGGACCCGGCGTTGTTCGGGGCGCTGATGGATTTGCTGGTGGAGACGACGATCCTCTATCTGAAGGCGCAGATCGATGCCGGCGCCGAGGTGGTGATGGTGTTTGATACATGGGCGGGGATGTTGCCGCCGCGGCAGTTCAGGATGCATGTGATCGAGCCGACGCGGCGGATTGTCAGCGCTGTGAAGGCCGCGCATCCGGGGGTTCGGGTGGTTGGATTTCCGCGGATGGCGGGGATGTTGTTGGGCGAATATGCGGCGGCGACCGGGGTGGATGGGGTTGGCGTGGATACGGCGGCCGATCTTGGGGCGGCGCGGGGGTTGGTGGCGGGGGGTATCGCTTTGCAGGGCAATCTCGATCCGTTGTTGCTGGTGGCGGGGGGGGCTGCGATGGAGGACGAGGCGCGGGGGCTTTGCGAGGCGCTGCGGGGGACGCCGCATATTTTCAATTTGGGGCATGGGATTGTGCCGCAGACATCGCCGGATCATGTGGGGGCGTTGTTGGCGGCGGTGCGAGGTGGTTGATCTGGCGGGGGATGGGGCCATGTCTGCGGTCATGCGCAAACCGAAGATTGCTGTTGTTTTGTTCAACCTCGGCGGGCCGGACCGGATGGAGTCCGTCAAGCCGTTTCTGCTCAACCTGTTTCGCGACCCGGCGATTTTGCGGGTGCCGTTTTTTGTGCGGCCGCTTTTGGCGCGGATTATTGCCCGGGCGCGGGTGAAGCCGGCGCAGGAGAATTATGCGTTGTTGGGCGGGAAGTCGCCGTTGTTGGAGTTGACGCGCGCGCAGGGGGTGGCGCTGGAGGCGGCGTTGCCGGAGGTGGAGGCGCGGGCGTTTGTGGCGATGCGGTATTGGCATCCGTTCAGCGAGAAGACGGCGCGGGAGGTGCGGGATTGGGATCCGGATGAGGTGGTGCTGTTGCCGCTGTATCCGCAGTATTCGACGACGACGACGGGGAGTTCGCTGACGGCCTGGCGGGAGGCGGCGGCGAAGATTGGGCTGATGAAGAAGGTGACTTCGATTTGCTGTTATCATGATGATGCGGCGTATTTGGGGGCGATGGCGGGCTTGGTGAGCCGGGCTTATGGGGCGGCGATGGCGGAATTGGATGGGGCGGTGCCGTTGCGGGTGTTGTTTTCGGCGCATGGGTTGCCGGAGGTGATTATCGCGCAGGGGGATCCGTATCAGTATCAGATTGAGCGGACGGTGGCGGGGGTGATTGCTGTGTTGGGGTTGCCGGGGTTGGATACGGCGGTTTGTTATCAGTCGCGCGCGACGCCGCAGAAATGGATTGGGCCGTCGACGGAGGAGGAGTTGGAGCGGGCGGCGCGGGACAAGGTGGCGGTGCTAGTGGTGCCGATTGCGTTTGTTTCGGAGCATTCCGAGACGTTGGTGGAGTTGGATGTGGAGTATCGGGAATTCGCGCATGAGAAGGGGGTTCCGGGGTATTTCCGGGCGCCGGCGGCAAATTCGGATGGGGCGTTTATTGAGGCTTTGGCTGGGTTGGTGCGTCGGGCGTTGGTGGAGGGGCCGGGATTGTGTCGGGGGGGGGCGGGTTCGGTGTGTCCGGGGAAGCACAAGGATTGTCCGCAGTGTGTGGCGGGGGCGGCATGACGGCGCGCGAGGTTTTGGGTGCGCGGGGGGCGCCGATCGGGTTGGTGATTTTCGATTGCGATGGGGTGTTGGTGGATAGTGAACCGGTGGCCAATCGGGTGGTGGCGGAGTTTGTGACGGCGGCGGGTTGGGCGATGACGGCTGAGGCGTGTGAGGAGCGGTTTATCGGGCTTAATCTGGAGGCGATGGTGCCGGTGATCGAGGCCGCGTTGGGGCGGGGGTTGCCGGGGGATTGGGTGATGCGGCTGACGGAGCGGTTGGTGACGGTGCTTGGGGTTGAGTCGGTGCCGATTGCGGGGGCGATTGGGGCGTTGAAGGGGGTTACGGGATTGGGGTTGCCGTGGCGGGTGGCGTCGAATTCGTCGCATCAGGAGATGGGGGCGAAATTCTCGTGTATCGGGATTGCGGATCTGGTGGCGGGACGGGTGCATTCGTATACCGATGTGGCGCATGGCAAGCCGGCGCCGGATTTGTTTTTGGCGGCAGCGGCGGCGGAAGGGATCGGGCCGGCTGGGTGTGTGGTGATCGAGGATAGTGCGACCGGAGCGCGGGCAGCGGCGGCGGCTGGGATGTTGTGTTTGGGGTATGCGCCGCGGGGCGATGGGGCGCGGTTGCGTTCGGAGGGTGCTTATGTGTTCAGCGATATGGGCGAATTGCCTGAGCTTCTTGCGGTGACCCACCGATGACGTGGTCCTGGTTGGCGGATTTGTATTTGTGGATCAAGGCGTTTCATGTGATTGCCATGATCGCCTGGATGGCCGGGATGTTTTATCTGCCGCGGTTGTTTGTGTATCACTGCCAGGTTCAGCGTGGTTCAGCCGAGAGTGAGCGGTTGAAGGTTATGGAGCGGCGGTTGCTGAAGCAGATTATCAATCCGGCGATGATTGCGACCTGGGTGTTTGGTGTTTTGTTGGTGATGACGCCGGGGGTTGTGGATTATTCGAGTTTTTGGTTTCCGGTGAAGGTCCTGGCGGTGTTGGGGATGAGTGGGGTGCATGGGGCGATGATCGGGTGGCGGCTTGGGTTTATGGAGGACCGGAATCGGCGGAGCCATCGGTATTATCGGGTGGCGAATGAGGTGCCGACGGTGTTGATGTTCGTCATTGTGATCATGGTGATTGTGAAGCCGTTTTGATGGGGTGATGTGGCGGGCATGGTCATCCGGCGGGTAGGGGGTTGGTGGTTTTGCTGATATTCCAGGTGTTGCGGCCGGCCTGCTTGGATCGGTAGAGCGCCATATCGGCGTTGCGCATCAGGATGTCCGGCTTGAAGCCATGGTCCGGGAAGAGAGCGATACCGATCGAGAGGCCGATGCGGACACGAAGGGCATCGATATCGTAAGGTTCGACAACGACGCGGAGCAGGCGATTGGCCAGGATTGTCGCGGCTTCAGCCGTCTCGATGTCCTGGGCGATGATGCAGAATTCGTCGCCGCCCATGCGTGCAACGGCGTCGCCATCGCGGACAGTCGCTATCAGGCGGGAGGCAACGGCTTGTAGGAGATGGTCCCCGACCGGGTGACCGTGGGTGTCGTTGACGTTTTTGAAGTGATCGAGGTCGAGGTAGAGCAGGGCGAACTTGCCATCGATCGGGGCGTGTGTGGCGACGGCTTCATTGAGACGGTCATTGAAGCGGACGCGGTTGAGAAGCCGGGTGAGACCATCGTAATGCGCGAGGTCGCGGACACGTTCCTCGGATCGCTTGCGCTCGGTGATGTCGGTGTAGGTGCGGACGATGCTACCATCGACCAGGGGCACGCTGCGGACCTCGATGACCATGCCGCAGGGACGTTCGCGTTCGTAAGTTTGCGGCATCGAGAGCAGGCCGCCCGCTTGAATTCGCCCGCGGAGACGGGAGTCAGTGACGGCGAATTCGTCTTTGCCTCGTTGATGGTTGAGCACATCCTGGAATAAAGGCCGGCTTGCCATCATCTCCGGGGGCAGATCGAGCATCGCGATGACACGATGATTGCAGACCAGTACATGGCCATCTGCGCTGATCATCATCAAGCCTTGATCCATATGCTCGAGTGTGATTTGCAGAACGTGCGATTCTTCCTCGAGTTTGAGCTTGAGTGTCTCAAGTTCATGGGCACGTTCGGTTTCGTCGGTATGGGCTTGTTCGATGGCGCGCAGTTGGAGCATCAGTGCGACGCCGAGGAGGATTGCGCATAATGAGGCTGCTGCGGCTCCCAGCGAGAGCATGATGGCTTGGCAGCGCCATGTGATGAGGACGGCCTCGGTAGAGATGCTGACGTCAATGACGGCGGGGTATTTGCGGACTGGATGGACGGAAACAAATTGTTCGCTGTCATTGAGGGTGTCTTTTGAGGTGTAGGTTCCGCCGCCGGCCGCAACCTGGTGATACCAGGGGGAGGATTGCGGCATTTCCGAGCCGAGAAGGGACTGGATTAGAGGGTATTGGGTGAGCAGGACACCGTCGCGGCGCAGAAGGGTGATACTGAAGGCCCCTGGCAGGCTGATATCGCGATAGAAGGCATCGAAGTATTCAAGATGCATGGACGCCATGACAACGCCGTTGAAGCTGCCATCTTGTGCATTGATGCGGCGTGCTATGAAGATGGCGCGTTTTCCGCTGCCGCGTGTGATTGTAGGGCGACTCATGAACAGTTCGTCTTCTGGATTATCGCGGAGATGGCTGAGGTCGTCGCGGTCGAATCTGTGGATTTGGGATGTTGGGTGTTGGTGGGATGTGCTGACGACCTGGCCGTTGGGACCAAGGACCATGAAGGCTTCAACCTGGGGGGTTTGTGCTGCGTAGGATGCGAGGAGATTGTGCGAGGGGAAGCTGGCGTCCAAGCGTTGACGGATTTGCTGCAGGACCAGGTCGATCGACTGGATGCTTCGGGCAGTGTGTTCGGCGAGGACGATGCCGAGGTTGGCGGTGTTACGGGCCGCATCGTTCATGGCGTCGCGATATAATTCTCGGATGACGAGGCCGACGGCACCGAGCATGCAGAGGAGCATGGCGGCTCCGAGGAGGAAAAGCCGTCGTGACGTCTGGCGTTGGGATACAGACTGGGATCGGCTCATGCTGTTGGGTTGCCTTTGGTCCGCGTGTGCTGGGATGAGGCATCCTGTCTGATGGGTATTACCAAAAGATGAACGCATTGCCGTGTTGACGCGGCGCATTGTGGTGCCTAGGCTATGTCTACCGATGGTTCGCCAATCCTTGTGCGGACGGTCGTGCACATCCTCCCTTCCCTTTCGGGACAGTGCCGCGGATCTGGAACCGCTGATCCAATTTTGGATCGTGCCTTCCCGGACCGGCAAACGAGCAATTCTTTCTCTTTTAGCTCGAACCTGCCCCATTCCCCCCTGACCGGCCGCTGATGGCGCCGGCATGTTCGAGGCGACCGCATGCATCTGGCCGATCTCAAGGCAAAACCTCCGGCGGAGCTCCTGAGCTTTGCTGAATCGCTCAACATCGAGAACGCTTCAAGCCTGCGCAAGCAGGATATGATGGTGAGCATTCTCAAGACGTTGGCGGAGAATGAAACGGCGATTTATGGCGAAGGCACGCTGGAAATCCTGCCTGACGGGTTCGGCTATCTGCGCAGTGCGGACAGCAATTATCTACCGGGGCCGGACGATATCTACATCTCACCATCCCAGGTGCGGCGGTTTGCGCTGCGCACGGGTGACACGGTGGAAGGGCAGATTCGGGCGCCGAAGGATGGCGAGCGATATTTCGCCATGTTCAAGGTCAACACGATCAACTTCGAGCCGCCTGATGCGGTGAAGCATCGGATCAACTTCGACAATTTGACGCCGCTTTACCCGGAGCGGCGGTTGAAGATGGAAATGGAGAATTTCCAATCGGTTGCGAAGGGTCCGACGAAGGATCTGACGCCGCGGGTGATTGATTTGATCGCGCCGATCGGGATGGGGCAGCGCGCGTTGATCGTGGCGCCGCCGCGGACCGGCAAGACGGTGATGTTGCAGAATATCGCAACGGCGATTTCGAACAACCATCCCGAAGTGTTTCTGATGGTGCTGCTGATCGATGAGCGGCCCGAGGAAGTGACGGACATGGCGCGCACGGTGAAGGGCGAGGTTGTGGCCTCGACATTCGATGAGCCGGCGACGCGGCATGTGCAGGTGACGGAGATGGTGCTGGAGAAGGCGAAGCGCCTGGTCGAGCACAAGCGCGATGTGGTGATCCTGTTGGATTCGATCACGCGTCTGGCGCGGGCCTACAATACGGTTGTGCCCTCGTCGGGCAAGGTTTTGACGGGCGGTGTGGATGCCAATGCGTTGCAGCGGCCGAAGCGGTTTTTTGGTGCGGCGCGTAATATCGAGGAAGGCGGGTCGTTGACGATTATCGCGACGGCGCTGATAGATACGGGCAGCCGGATGGATGAGGTGATTTTCGAAGAGTTCAAGGGAACCGGCAACTCGGAAATCATTCTGGATCGCAAGCTTTCGGACAAGCGGACGTTCCCGGCGATCGACATCACGAAATCGGGCACGCGCAAGGAAGAGTTGCTGGTGGATCGTGGGACGCTGTCGAAAATGTGGGTTTTGCGGCGGATTCTCAATCCGATGGGACCCATGGATTCGATGGATTTCCTGCTCGACAAGCTCAAATACAGCAAGACGAACCAGGATTTCTTCGACGCGATGAATACCTGAGTGCGGATTTTCGCTGGCGGTTAAGTCGCGATTCATCTTTTTCGGCAAAGATCCCTCCCGTTGATGCGGGAGGGATTTTTGTTAGAGCGGGGTATCGGTGTTGTGCGTTGCGGCAAGAGTGCTTGCAGGCATAAAGATATCCTTATATAGCCGCCGCCGAAACGCAGGAGTGCGACATGGCCGACTACAAGGTTAAAGACTTCTCTCTTGCCGCCTGGGGCGCCAAGGAAATCTCGATGGCCGAAGACGAGATGCCGGGGTTGATGGCCTGTCGCGCGGAGTATGGGGCGAGCAAGCCGTTGAGTGGGGCGCGAATCGTGGGTTGTCTGCATATGACGATTCAGACTGCGGTGCTGATCCAGACGCTTGAAGCGCTGGGGGCGACGGTGCGGTGGTCATCGTGCAATATTTTCTCGACGCAGGACCATGCGGCGGCGGCGGTTGCCGCGGCGGGGACGCCGGTTTTTGCTTGGAAGGGCATGAACGAGGAGGAGTTCTGGTGGTGCATCGAGCAGACGGTGCGCGGACCGGATGGTTGGACGCCGAACCTGATTCTGGACGACGGCGGCGATGTGACGCAGTTGTTGCATGACAAGTATCCAGATATGTTGAATGATATCAAGGGATTGTCGGAAGAGACGACGACGGGCGTGCATCGGTTGTGGGAGATGGCCAAGGCGGGGACGCTGAAGGTACCGGCGATCAATGTGAATGACAGCGTGACCAAGTCGAAGTTCGACAATCTGTATGGCTGCCGGGAGTCCTTGGTGGATGCGATCCGTCGTGGCACCGATGTGATGATGGCGGGCAAGGTTGCGGTGGTGAACGGGTTTGGCGACGTGGGGAAGGGTTCGGCGGCCTCGCTGCGCCAGGCGGGTTGCCGGGTGATGGTGACGGAAGTCGATCCGATCTGCGCGTTGCAGGCGGCGATGGAGGGGTATCAGGTCGTCACGATGGACGATGCGGCGTCGCATGCGGATATTTTTGTGACAGCGACGGGGAATGTCGATGTGATCACGCTCGATCACATGAGGGCGATGAAGCACCGGGCGATCGTTTGCAATATCGGGCATTTCGATAGCGAGATTCAGATCGACGCGCTGCGCAACTATACGTGGGACAACGTGAAGCCGCAGGTTGATGAGGTGGTGTTCCCTGACGGCAAGCGGTTGATTGTGCTGTCCGAGGGGCGGTTGGTGAACCTTGGCAATGCGACGGGGCATCCGTCGTTCGTGATGTCGGCGAGCTTTACCAACCAGGTTCTGGCGCAGATCGAGCTTTGGACGGCGCCGGCTGGGAAATATGCCAATGAAGTCTATACGCTGCCGAAGCATCTCGATGAGAAGGTTGCGGCGCTGCATCTGGCGAAAGTGGGGGCGACGTTGACGAAGCTGAGCCCGAAGCAGGCCGAGTATATCGGCATGCCGGTTTCGGGGCCGTTCAAGCACGACCTTTACCGGTACTAAGCCTGATCGGGATTTTTGGCGATTCCGCCAAAAATCATCAGGCTCTGGGCCGAGGCTGCTCACCCCATGGTGGTGAATAAGGCGGGGAACGTTGGTTCTCCGCCTTTTTGCGTTCAGGGGCTGCGTGGCGGGCAGCGGATCGTGCCGATGGCGAGGGATTGGTTTTAGGTTACCCTTAACACGGTGTCAGGGTGTCATAGGGCGGGGGCGTGGTCATGGTTTTGGGGTCGTGTGCATGTGGTGCATGGCGGGGCCAGAGGCACCGGCTGCGCCGACGGTGACGGTGGCGGTGAGGGGTGGGGCTTTGGCGAAGGTGAGGGTGACGGGGAAGGTGTCACCGGGTTTGAGTTGTTTTTTGAGGTCCATCAGCATGATGTGCAGGCCACCGGGCTTGAATTCGACGGGTTGACCGGGGTTGAGGTCAATGCCGTCGATGGGCAGCATTTTCATCACACCGTTTTCGTTGACGGTGCGGTGGATTTCGGCGGTAGCGGCGACGGGGGTGCTGGCGCTCAGCAGGCGGTCGGGCGTGCTGCGGTCGGTCAGGGTGAAGAAAAGGCCGCCGGCGCGGGCGTTGGGGGCGGTGGCGCGGGCCCAGGGGGTGGTGACTTCGATGGGCGGGGTTTGGGCGAAGGCCGGGGTGGCGGCGAGGATGGCGAAAGCCAGAAGGGTGCAGCGCATCGTGTTCTCCTGTCCGGGGCGGTTCCGGGCGTTGGGTCACGCTGTAGCATTGGAGGAAGCAGGTGGGGAGTGCGTCGGATTGTTGTGCAAGACCCCTTGCGGGGGGGGGCATGGGGTGGTTCGTTTATGTTTTCTCGTGAAGGACCATGCGCCATGACACCATCTGCACCGACTGCCCGCGAGCAGGAGCTTCGTAGCATTGCCCACCGTGTGTTGCCGGGTGGGGGATTCGGCAATGTCACCACCGATGTGGTGTTGCATTCGGGCAAAGCGGGGCGGGTGTGGGATGTGAGCGGCAACGAGTATGTGGATTACCTGCTGGGGTCGGGGCCGATGTTTATCGGCCATTGCCATCCCGAGGTGACGGAAGCTGTGCAGCAGCAATTGACGCGGGGGACCACTTTTTTCGCGAATAACGAGTATGGCATCCTGCTTGCCGAGGCGATCGTGGATGCGGTGCCGTGCGCGGACCAGGTGCGGTTCTGTTCGTCGGGGACGGAGGCGGATGCCTATGCGATGCGGCTGGTGCGGGCGTATCGGGGGCGGGAGAAGATCCTGAAGTTCGAGGGCGGGTATCATGGCATGTCGGATTGGGGACTGCTGAGCCTTGCGCCGAAGTCGCTCGCCAATTTCCCGCAGGCGGTGCCGGATACGCCCGGGATTCCGCGTTCGGTGCAGAACGAGGTGGTGGTGGCGCCGTATAACGATATCGACACGGCGGTGCGGATGATACGCGAGTATGCGGATGAGTTGGCCGGGGTGATTGCCGAGCCGTTCCAGCGTTTGATTCCGCCGGTGCCGGGGTTCCTGGAGGCGTTGCGCGAGGTGACGGCCGAGCTGGGGATTCCGTTGATATTCGATGAGGTGGTGACCGGGTTCCGCTTTGCCTATGGCGGGGCGCAGGAGCATTACGGGGTGGTGCCGGACATCTGCACGATGGGCAAGATCATTGGCGGCGGGTTTCCGCTGTCGGCGATCGCGGGGAAGGCGGAGTTCATGGCGCTGTTCGATCGGGAGCGGGCGGGCGAGAATTTCATGACGCAGATCGGCACGCTGTCGGGCAATCCGGTGGCAGCGCTGGCAGGGCTCAAGACGCTGGAGGTGTTGCGCCAGCCCGGGCAGTATGAGCGGGCCTATGCAACGGGGCGGGCGCTGATGGATGGCATGACGGCGATGCTGGACGATGCCGGGATCGTGGGCCAGGTGTTGGGGCATCCGGTGATGTTCGACGTGATTTTTGCGACCGGTGACCTGCGGGATTATCGCAGCGTGGCGAAGGGCGACGCGGCGGTGCAGCGGCGGTTCAACACGGTGCTGCGTGAGCACGGCGTCTTCAAGAGCGATGGGAAATACTACATCTCGACCGCGCATACCGAGGCTGACGTCAAGCAGACGCTGGATGGGTTTGCGGCGGCGGTGGCTGCGGAGAAGCGGCTGCGGAAAAACGCGGCCTGATCGGGTGATGCTGGGAGGGGGGGATGGTGGAGCCAAGCGGGATCGAACCGCTGACCTCCTGAATGCCATTCAGGCGCTCTCCCAGCTGAGCTATGGCCCCACACATCGTCACTCCGCCTTGGGCAGCGGGTGGGGGCGTATAACCCCCGTGTGCCCAGGCATCAAGGCCAGAAATGAAAGCCGGGCATGAAATCCGATGCATGGCTCCCGACCGATGAGCGGGTGGCTGCGAGTGGGTTGGCGGTGTTGGTCGAATGGCTGCGGGCGAGCGGGTGGATGGCGGCGGCGGAGCCGGCCTCGGTCCTGCAGTGGGCGCGGGGTCGGGGGGGGGAATTCGATGCGGCGATGACCGCGTTCATGGGGTGGGAGGATCTGGGGCCGCGGATTGCACAGTGGCGCGGAGCGCGGGAGGCGGTGGTGATGTATCGCGGGGGGGAGCGGCGGGCCTGGACATATGAACAGGTGCCGCAGGAGATCATCGATACGCTGGGGCGGGCCGATGCGGTTGGGCTGGCCGTGTTTCATGTGCTGGAGTGCGATGTCCATCCGGATGATCGGGTGGTGTGGACGGGGGGTTCGGATGATCCGTTGCCGCTTGGAGCGCTTTATGTGGGGGCGACGGTGATTTTTGCGGCCGATCCTGGTGTGGCCACAGCGGAGGGGGCGCGGGTTTTGTAGGGGGGGCCGAAGCCCCCCTTCTGGGCGTGGTTTGCTCGCCTGATTCAGACTTTTCGGCGGTTCCGCCAAAAATCATCAGGCTCTAGAGCGGGATGCCTTCTGATAGGCGAAGGCATCCCGCTCTAACTCTTTGTTTGATCGCCTGATTCAGATTTTTGGTGATTCCACCAAAAATCATCAGGCTCTAGGAGAGGGCTGGGCCGAGGAGGAATTCGGCTTCGGTGTTGGCGCGGATGTCATCGACCGTGACGCCCGGGGCGGTTTCCAGCAGGGTGAGGGCGGTGCCTTTGCGGCCGGTTTTGAAGACGCCGAGGTCGGTGATGACCATGTCAACGACGCCGGCGCCGGTGAGCGGCAGGGTGCAGGCTTTGAGGAGCTTGGGTTTGCCGCCGGCGGTGTGTTCCATCAGGACGACGACGCGTTTGACGCCGGCTACGAGGTCCATGGCGCCGCCCATGCCTTTGACCATTTTGCCGGGGATCATCCAGTTGGCGAGATCGCCGTTTTCGGCGACCTGGAGGGCGCCGAGGATGGAGATGTTGATGTGGCCGCCGCGGACCATGGCGAAGCTGGCGGCGCTGTCGAAGAAGCTGGTGGTGGGGATCTGGGTGACGGTTTGTTTGCCGGCGTTGATGAGATCGGCGTCTTCCTCGCCTTCGAAGGGGAAGGGGCCGGTGCCGAGCATGCCGTTTTCGCTGTGAAGCTGGACGGTGATGCCGTCGGGGATGTGGTTGGCGACGAGGGTGGGAATGCCGATACCGAGGTTGACGTAGAAGCCGTCGTCGATTTCGCGGGCCGCGCGGGCGGCCATTTCATCGCGTGTCCATGCCATGAAGATTGATCCTTCTGTAAGGGGCGCTCGCGTTTCGCTGGCTGTGTTATAAGGGACGCTCGCGCTTCGCTGGCGGTGTTATAAAGGACGCTCGCGCTTCGCTGGCGGTGTTATAAGGGGCGCTCGCGCTTCGCTGCCGCTGTTATAAGGGGCGCTTGCGGACGGTGCGTTGTTCGATGCGTTTCTCGACGTCGCCGACATGGACGATGCGTTTGACGAAGATGCCGGGGGTGATGATGTGATCGGCATCGATGTCGCCGGGGCGGACGAGGTGTTCGACCTGGGCGACGGTGACGCGGGCGGCGGTGGCCATCATCGGGTTGAAGTTGCGGGCGGTTTTTCGGTAGACGAGGTTGCCTTCGGTGTCGGCTTTCCAGGCGTGGACGAGGGCGAGGTCGGCGACCAGGCCGCGTTCCATGACGTAGAGTTCGCCGTCGAATTCCTGGACGGGCTTGCCTTTGGCGATCTGGGTGCCGACGCCGGTTTTGGTGAAGAAGGCGGGGATGCCGGCGCCGCCGGCGCGGATGCGTTCGGCGAGGGTGCCTTGCGGGTTGAACTCGATTTCGAGTTCGCCGGCGAGGAATTGTTTGGCAAAGGTGGCGTTTTCGCCAACATAGGAGGAGATCATTTTGCGGACCTGGCGGGTTTGCAGCAGGATGCCCAGGCCGCCATCATCGACGCCGGCGTTGTTGCTGATGCAAATGAGGTCCTTGGCGCCGGATGCGCGGACGGCCTCGATCAGGATCTGGGGGATGCCGCAGAGGCCGAAGCCGCCGGCCATGATGGTCATGCCGTTATGCAGCAGGCCGGCGAGGGCCTCCGTCGCATCTGCGTAAACCTTGTTCACCGCCATGAAAACCTCCGGGTCAGAATGCGGCGTGATGTGCCATCAGACCCGGGCCGAGGCAAGGAAACGTCTATTTGGACTCGCTATGAGGGCCGATCCGGGGTAGGCAGCGCTGGCGCGGAGGGGTGCTTGCAGGTGCTGCACCGATGGGCCATGTGTTATGAATATGCGCGGCGGGATCGATGTCGCGTCTACGGAGGGATTGATGGGTAGTTTCAGCATCTGGCATTGGCTCATACTGCTGGTGGTTGTGATGTTGCTGTTCGGCGGCAACAAGGTCAGCGGCCTGATGGGTGACTTCGCGAAGGGCATCAAGTCCTTCAAGAAGAACATGGCCGACGATAATGATGTGTCGATGGAAGCCAGCGCGGAGAAGCCGACGGGCAACATCAGCGGTCCGGCCGGCGCGAAGCCGACCCCGACACCGACCGGCACCGCCCATCCGGGCTGAGCCGGCTTCGAACGCGCGATGGGCACTCTGCCGCCGGCCGCGGTGCTGATTGATGTTGAAGGCACTGCGTTGCCGCATGATTTCGTGGCCACGGTGTTGCGGCCATTCTCGTCTGCGCACTTGCTGGAATTTGTCGCGGCGAACCGGGATGAACCGGCGGTGTTGAAAGCGGTGCGGCTGATTGTGGAGACGGTGCCGGGTCAGGCGCCGGAAGAGACCCTGGCGCATTGGCTGGTGCGGGATTTTCCAGCCGCGGCGTTGCACAGCCTCCAGGCGCTTCTGTGGCGGGCGGCGCTCGACGACGGGCGGCTCGATGATCCGATATTTGCCGATGTCGGGCCGGCGCTGCGGCGCTGGGCGGGCGCGGGGATCCGGCTGGCGGCGTATTCGGCGGACTCGGCGGCACTGCAAAAACTGTTGTTTGCGCATGGGCCGGGCGGCGACCTGAGCGGGTTGTTCCGGGGGTTTTTCGATACGCGGCTTGGGATGAAGGCGGAGCCCGAGAGTTTTTCGCGGCTGGCAATTGCTTTGGCGGTGCCGCCGTTCGAGGTGGTCTATGTTTCGGCAATCGAGGCTGATCTCGATGCCGCGGCTGCGGCCGGGATGCGGACGTGCCAGGTGGTGCGCGATGGCTCGGCTGTTTCGGAGCGCCATCCGGTGGCGGTGAATTTTCCGGGGGCGGCGGCGCTGGTGGGATTGCCTGCGGTTGCTTGATCGGACCGGCGGCGTGACTGTTCGATGAAATTGACCTCGTGCCGTCAGGGTATCGTGGTTCTGCAATGGAGCATGAGATGGCCATCCATCGTATTCCCGCGACCCCGGACACCGTGCGTTGGGGGGTGTTCGACGCGGCTATTCCGCCGGTGCTGACGATCAATTCGGGGGAGACGGTGATTCTGGAGTGTGTCTCGGGCGGGCCGGATACGTTGCCGCCGGCGGCGCTGGGAATGACGGTTCCACAGGCCTTGCATGCGATCCACGCGCGGGTGCCGCGGGGGCCTGGGCATATCATCACCGGGCCGGTGGCGGTGTTGGGGGCTGAGCCTGGCGATATGCTCGAAGTGAAGATCGAGGCGATCGAGTTTGGCACGGATTGGGGGTTTTGCGGGTTTCGTCCGTTGTCGGGGACGATCCCGGAGGATTTCCCCGAGCGGTTCCTGACCCATATTCCGATCGATCGGGCGCGGAACACGTGCCGGTTGTCGTATGGGGTTGAGCTGCCGCTGGCGCCGTTTTTCGGGGTGATGGGGGTGGCGCCGCGGGCGAATTACGGGACGATATCGACGGTGCAGCCGCGCGAACATGGCGGCAATCTCGACAACAAGGAGATCGGGGTTGGGGCAACCCTGTTTCTGCCGGTGTTGGCCAAGGGGGCGCTGTTCAGCGCGGGGGATGGCCATGGGGTCCAGGGGGATGGCGAGGTTTGCATCAATGCGCTGGAGACGTGTTTGACCGGAACGTTCACGTTGACGTTGCACAAGGCGGTGGGGTCGGAGCCGGTGCTGAAATATCCGCGCGGCGAGACGGCGACGCATTATGTGTCGATGGGGATGAACGAGGATCTCGATATCGCGATGAAGACAGCGTTGCGGGAGATGATTGCGTTCATTTGTGTGCGGTCGAACTTGTCGCGGCAGGAGGCTTATCAGTTCTGTTCGCTGGCGGTCGATTTCCGGGTGACGCAGACCGTGAATGGGGAGAAGGGGGTTCACGGGATGTTGAAGAAGGGGTTGTTGTTCTAGAGCGGGATGCCTTCTGACAGGCGAAGGTATCCCGCTCTAACTCTTTGTTTGATAGCGTGATTCAGGCTTTTGGCGATTCTGCCAGAAATCATCGGGTTCTAGGGATGGCCCCATAGGCGTGGTGGTTGCGAAAATCGAGGGTATCCACAAGATATCGGGATCGGAGCCGAGGTTTTCCACAACTTATTGTATAAACCAGCCCTCCATGGATTGACCCGTCTTTAGTATTCGCTACCATATGTGGTAGCAGAGATGAGATGGGAGCTACGTTATGGAGTGGACCGAAGAGACGATCGAGCGGCTGCGTGCGTTGTGGGCCGAAGGGCTTTCGACCGCGGAGATCGGGCGTCGGATGGGGATCTCCAAGAACGCAGTCGTGGGCAAGGCGCATCGCCTGAACTTGCCTGCGCGCCCGTCCCCAATCCGTCGCGATGGTCCGGGTTCGCCCGCTCGGGCGCCGGCTCCGCGTCGGATTGTCGGATCAACGCTCCCGCCGCTTGCGGCTGCTGCCGAGCCGGTGGTTCAGGTGGTTGTTGCGCCGGCGATGGGGCCGGCGGCAGTTCCGGTGATGCCGCGCCCTGTGGTGCGCGAGCCTGAGGTGGTGGTCAAGGTGGCGCCGCTGCGGGCGGTGAGTCAGCCGCGGATGGGGCGTTCGGCGGCGTGCTGCTGGCCGATTGGCGAGCCGGGGACGAAGAGCTTCCGCTTTTGTGATGCCACGGCATCGGCCGGGAAGCCCTATTGCTCCGAGCATTCCCAGATTGCTTATGTGAAGGTTCGGGATCGGCGCGAAGACGCCGCCTGAGCGCTGGTTTCGGTTTGGCTGCGGGCCGTCGTCGATGCGTGGGTGAAAACCGGCGCCTGGATGGCGGCTTCGTTATTTTCGGGGGGCAGAACGTGCGGGCTGGCACCAGCAATCTCTTGCAAGAATAGGGTTCCTCCCCTCCCAGACGTGACAATCTGGTGCTAATCATTATCGTGTTGTCGCCGCCGGCGGTTCCGAGCGGTGGAACAGGAGAACGACGGGCATGATGAGCGAAGTCGCCCAGACGCGTCGCCGTGCCGGGCTTGATGCCGAGGCGGTGCGCGTTGCGTATCGCAGATGGGCAAGCGTCTATGATTTTGTATTTGGGGGGATTTCCGGCTGGGGGCGGCGGCGCGCCGCAGCGGAGGTGAACCGTTTGCCGGGCACGCGCGTGTTGGAGGTGGGGGTTGGAACGGGGCTTGCGTTGCCGATCTATGCGCCGGAGAAGCGGGTGACGGGGATCGATCTTTCGGCGGATATGCTCGATCTCGCGCGGGCGCGGGTGCGGGCCGATGGGCTGCAGAATGTCGAGGGCCTGCATGAGATGGACGCGGAGCAGACGAGCTTCGCGGAGGGGAGCTTCGACATCGCAGTGGCGATGTTTGTCGCCTCGGTGGTGCCGGATCCGCATCGGCTGCTGGCGGAGATGCGGCGTGTGGTGCGGCCGGGCGGGCATATCCTGTTCGTCAACCATTCTGCGGCTGAGCGTGGGCCTCGCTGGTGGGTGGAGCGGGCGATGGCGCCTGCGTCGCGGGCGTTGGGGTGGCATCCGGATTTTTCGTTCCGCACCCTGCTGGCGCCGGGCGACATGGCGCGCGCCCGGTTCACCCCGGTTCCGCCGCTGGGTTTCTTCACGCTGGTAAGATTGTCGAATTAGACGGTATTTCCGCTGCGGCCCTTGATCTCGGCGTAAGGGTCTTGTAGCCCATGGGACTGCAACGCGGGGTGCATGCCGTCCCCGCGGCTTATCAGCGGGATGGATCAGCCGATGCACGCACTCCGGCGGTTTTTCGCCATACTTCTTACGTCCGTCATGGGTGTCACGCTCGCCGTGCCCGCCCTGGCGCAGGCGCCACGCAATTGGCAGCTCGGCATGCAAGATGCAGCCAGCCCGGTCGCGGAGCGTTTGCAGAGCCTGCATGATCTGGTGTTCTGGATCATCACTGTCATTACGATCTTTGTTGCGGGGCTCCTCATCTATGTGATGTGGCGCTTCAATTCGAAGCGCAATCCGGTGGCGTCGAACTTCTCGCACCATACGGGGCTTGAGATTGCCTGGACCGCCATTCCGGTGCTGATCCTGGTTGTGATTGCCATTCCGAGCTTCCGCCTGGTTTTTTTCGAGGACCGGACGCAGAATGCGGACATGACGATCAAGGTTACGGGTCATCAGTGGTATTGGGAATATTCCTACCCGGATAGCGGAAACCTCAACTTCCGCTCCGATTATATCCGTGACGAGGACCTGAAGCCTGGCATGAAGCGGCTGCTCGAGGTGGACAATCCCCTGGTGCTGCCGATTGGCAAGAATGTTCGGATTTTGACCACCAGCGCCGATGTGATCCATAGCTTCTTCATTCCGTCGCTCGGTGTGCAGCGCTATTCGATCCCGGGCCGCACCATCGAGACCTGGGTGCGGATCGACAAGGCCGGGACGTTCTATGGCCAGTGCAACCAGATCTGCGGCACCAACCACAGCTACATGCCGATTGCGGTTGTTGGCGTGCCGCCGGCCGAGTTCCAGGCTTGGGAAAAGACCGCCAAGGTGAAGTTCGCTGCTGGCGAGCCGATCCCGGCGCCTGCTCTTGCGCCGAGCGCAGAGCACACCACTATTCGCGTTGCCCAGGTCCAGCCCTGATCTTCGATCAGAGCACGCAGGAGACGAAGATGACCGCTACATCTGATCACGCCCATGACGGGCATGACCATCACGACCACAAGCCGGGCTTCTTTGTCCGCTGGTTCTGCTCGACGAACCACAAGGACATCGGCACGCTCTATCTGATTTTTGCCATCATTGGCGGGCTGACCGGCGGTGCGCTGTCGATCATGATGCGCGCGCAGCTGATGCATCCGGACTCGCATATATTTGCCAGCGGGCAGCATTGGAACGCGGTGATCACGTCGCATGGCCTGCTGATGATCTTCTTCTCGGTGATGCCGGCATTGATCGGCGGGTTCGGCAACTGGTTCGTGCCGATCATGATCGGCGCGCCGGATATGGCGTTTCCGCGCCTGAACAACATCAGCTTCTGGCTGCTGCCGCCAGCCTATGTGCTGATCCTGGCCGGGCAGATGGTTGGCGATGGTGCCGGGCCGGGCTGGACGCTGTATCCGCCGCTGTCGAACTCGACCTTCCAGTCGGGTCCTGCGGCTGATTTTGTGCTGTTTGCACTGCATCTGGCCGGTATTTCGTCGCTGCTGGGCGCGATCAACTTCATCACGACGATCTTCAACATGCGCGCGCCGGGCATGACTCTGCATCGTATGCCGCTGTTCGTTTGGTCGATGCTGGTGACGGCGTTCCTGCTGTTGCTCTCGGTGCCGGTGCTGGCGGGTGCGATCACGATGTTGATCACGGACCGCAATTTCGGCACGGCGTTCTTCAACCCTGAGGGTGGCGGTGATCCGGTGCTGTTCCAGCACCTGTTCTGGTTCTTCGGCCATCCCGAAGTCTACATCATGATTCTGCCTGGCTTTGGCATTGTCAGCCACATCATCGCGACCTTCTCGAAGAAGCCGATCTTTGGCTATCTCGGGATGGCCTACGCGATGGTTGCCATTGGCGTGGTGGGCTTCGTGGTGTGGGCGCATCACATGTATATCTCTGGCATGGATGTCGACACGCGCGCCTACTTCATGGCGGCGACGATGATCATCGCGGTGCCTACGGGCATCAAGATCTTCTCGTGGATTGCGACGATGTGGGGCGGCTCGATCGACATGGAAGTGCCGATGATGTGGGCGCTTGGTTTCATCTTCTTGTTCACGGTTGGCGGTGTGACCGGCGTGGTGCTGTCCAATGCCGGTATCGATCAGGCGTTGCACAATACGTATTATGTGGTTGCGCACTTCCACTACGTGCTGTCGCTCGGCGCGGTGTTCTCGATGTTTGCCGGTTTCTACTACTGGATCGGCAAGATGTCGGGCCATCAGTATCCGAACGGGCTGGCGAAGGCGCATTTCTGGGTGACGTTCATCGCCGTGAACGTGACGTTCTTTCCGCAGCATTTCCTCGGGCTTGCTGGCATGCCGCGCCGTTATGTGGATTATCCGGCGGCGTTCGAAGGCTGGAACAAGGTTTCGTCCTACGGGGCGTTCCTGGGCGGCATTTCGATGCTGATGTTTCTGGTGATCTGCTTCCTCACGTTCTCCTCGAAGAAGAAGCTGGCCGACAATTACTGGGGCGAAGGCGCCACCACGCTTGAGTGGACGCTGACCTCCCCGCCGGCCTTCCATAACTTCGAGGAACTGCCGCGTCTGAAGTAGGATATGATGACTGACCCGAACCAGGTGGGCCACGGGCAAGACAGGGAGGGCATCCAGCCCTCCCTGGCTTCCGTTTCAGCGGCCGCCATCCAGGGACCGCACATGGCCTCAGAGGAGGCGTTTTCGTCGGCCGGGGATTGGTTGGCGCTGCTGAAGCCGCGGGTGATGACGCTTGTGGTGTTCACAGGGTGGATCGGATTGGTGGTGGCGCCGGGCCATATTCATCCCGTGCTCGCCTTCACCGCGATCCTGTGCATCGCGGTTGCCGCAGGGGCGGCGGGTGCGATCAACATGTGGTATGACCGCGATATAGACGCCATCATGCGCCGGACAGCGGGACGGCCGATTCCGGCCGGGCGGATCGGGGCAAGCGAGGCGCTGGGGTATGGGATCACGCTGTCGGCGTTTGCCGTGGTGGTGATGGCGCTGGCGACGAATGCGATGGCGGCGGCGGTGTTGGCGTTTTCGATCTTTTTCTATGTGTTCATCTACACGATGTGGCTGAAGCGGCGGACGCCGCAGAACATCGTGATCGGGGGGGCTGCGGGCGCCTTTCCGCCGGTGATCGGGTGGGTCGCGGTGACGGGTGGGTTCGACCTGATGCCGGTGTTGCTGTTCACGATCGTGTTTTTCTGGACGCCGCCGCATTTCTGGTCGCTGTCGCTGTTTGCGCATGCGGATTATGCGCGCGCCGGCGTGCCGATGTTGCCTGTTGTGGCTGGGGCGCGGCACACGCGGTGGCAGATCATGCTTTATACGGTGTTTCTCGTGCCGCTGACCCTGGTGCCTTGGGCGCTGCATCTGACGGGCATGGCATACGGGATTTCGGCCCTGGTGCTGGGGCTTGGGTTCATCGTGTGTGCGATCCGTGTGCTGCGGGATCGGCAGGACGCGGTGGGAATTTCGTTGACCAACGACGCGCCGGCGCGCAGTGCGTTCAAATACTCGATTCTCTATCTTTTCGTGCTCTTCGCAGCCCTGGCGGTGGACTATCATGTCGGTTGAACCCCTCGAATTACTCTCGCCGATGTCTCGGGCGGATTCCGCCAAGGTCGCGGTGCGGCGGCGTGGCCGGAACTGGGCGTTGTTGGCGGTGTTGTTTGCGCTGTGTGGGCTGTTCTATGCGATCACCCTGGTCAAGATCGGCCAGGGCACGCTGAAGTTCTGAGCGATGGCGCAGCGGAGCAATGGCGCGGTGGCACTTGGCCTGGTCGGCGTTATCGCCGGGATGGGGGGCCTCGCGTTTGCTTCGGTGCCGCTCTATCGGATGTTTTGTGCGGCGACCGGCTATGGCGGCACGCCACAGATCGGGCCGCAGGCTGGCCCGGGGGCGACCGATATATTCATCACCGTGCAGTTCAACGCGGATGTGAATGGCGGGATGCCGTGGCGTTTTGAACCGGTGCAGCGCAAAATGCGGGTTGCGTTGGGTGACGAGCATCCGGCGTTCTATGAGGCGCGCAATCTGGCGAGCACGCCGGTGACCGGCGTGTCGACGTATAACGTCACGCCCGAGAAGGCGGCGCAGTATTTCCACAAGACGCAGTGCTTCTGCTTCAATCAGCAGACGATTGCGGCGGGGGGCGAGGCGCAGTTTCCGCTGAGCTTCTGGGTCGATCCCGCGATTGCTACCGACCCGCATACCAGGGACGTGACGACGATCACTTTGTCGTACACGTTTTTTCGCAGCCTCGAGGATGCCAACCGAACCGGCGCCCTCGCAAAAGCCGGGCCGCACATCGGAAGCACCGATGCGCAAGGCCCGATTGCCACACCTTGAAATAACGCGCGAATTGATGATGATGCGCCCACTCCAACGAACGGATCCGGCATGAGCAGCGACAATCACGGCGGTGAGACTTACGTCCCCTCCGGCCTCAAGCATCCCTATCACCTCGTCGACCCGAGCCCTTGGCCGCTTACGGGCGCAATGGGCGGCGCCCTCACGCTGTTCGGCATCGTGATTGCGGCGCACTTCAAAAACTATCTTCCGTTGACGGCGGGGCTGGTGATCGTGCTGTTCACCATGTTCATGTGGTGGCGCGACATTCTGAAGGAAAGCGCTGCTCCGGGACTGCACACGGTGATCGTGCGCCTCGGCCTGCGCTACGGGATGATCATGTTCATCGCCTCCGAGGTGATGTTTTTTGTGGCGTTCTTCTGGGCGTATTTTCACTTTTCGCTGATGCCCGAGCATGTGCTGGGCACGGATACGCCGATGTGGCCGCCCAAGGGCGTGCTGACGTTCGATCCGTGGAACCTGCCGTTCCTGAACACCATGATCCTGCTGCTGTCCGGCACGACGGTGACGTGGGCGCATCATTCGCTGATCGAGGGCAACCGCAAGAGCCTGGTGACCGGGCTGGCGCTCACGGTGGCGCTGGGTCTGTTGTTCACGACCTGCCAGGCGATCGAGTATAGCCACGCGCCGTTCACGTTCTCGGGCGGGGGGATCTACTCGTCGGTGTTCTTTCTCGCGACGGGGTTCCATGGTTTCCATGTGATCATCGGGACCTGTTTTCTCGCGGTTTGTCTGTTCCGTTCGATGGCGGGCGGGATGACGGCGCAGCGCCATTTCGGCCTCGAAGCCGCGGCCTGGTATTGGCATTTTGTGGACGTGGTGTGGCTGTTCCTGTTCATCTGCATCTACTGGCTTGGCCACGGCGTGATTGCTGCCGAGTGATAGCGTTCGCGTGATCCCTCCCGTTCCGCCACCTTGGTGGCTTGCGGCTCTGAACGGCTCCTGTCCGCGATGCGGGCGGGGCCGTTTGTTTTCGGGGCTCTTGAAAATCCGTGCGCGGTGCGGCGTGTGCGACCTCGATTTGTCTGCGGTGGATAGTGGCGACGGGCCGGCGAGCCTTGCGGTGTTTGTCGTGGGAGCCATCGTGGTGGGGCTCGCGTTCTGGGTGGAATTCCGATTCGACCCGCCGGGCTGGGTGCATGTGATGCTGTGGCCGCCGATCACGGTGGGGCTCACGGTGGGGTTGATGAGACCGCTGAAGGCGGCGCTGGTCGCGGTGCAGTTCCAGCACAGGCAGCGGGAAATGGGCCTCTGACGCCGATGCAGCGCTTGTTGGTGCCGGGGCTGAGCACGGTGGCGATGCTGGCTGCGCTGCTGTTCCTGGGGGGGTGGCAGGTTCAGCGCGGGGCGTGGAAGCGGGCTGTGTTGGCGGAGATCGCAGTGGCGGAGGCGTTGCCGGCAGTGCGGATGCCGGTGGCGCCGGCGTTGTTTACCAAGGTCAAGGTTGAGGGTGTGCTGCGCTATGACCGGGCCGGGCTGTATGGGGCCGAGGGGCGCGATATCGCGGGGCGTCCGGTGATGGGGGCGCAGTTGCTGGTGCCGCTTGAGCGGCCGGGGTTTGCCCCGTTGCTGGTGCTGCTCGGCTGGGTGCCGGCGATGCCTGGGGATGGTTTGCCGCGTACCGCGGTGATCGAGGGGTATGTGCGGGCGCCGGATGTGGCCGGGATGTTCTCGGCTTCGGACGATGCGGCGGGGCGGCGGTTCTATACGCTGGATCCGGGGGCGATTGGACTGGCTCTGGGAATTGCGGGGCCAGCGCCGATGATCCTGGTGGCTCTGGGGCCAGTGGCGCTGCCGCCGCTGCCGGATCCGGCGCATACGCTGCCGCGGCCGTCCAATAACCATCTGTTCTATGCCATCACCTGGTTCGGTTTGGCCGCCGGGTTGGTGGGTGTGTTTCTCGTTTATGCTCGCAAGGTTCTTCGCTCATGAATGCAGCTTATGATCGTCTGACTGCCCGGTTTGCCCGCATGGCGACCATCAACGAGGCGGCCGCCGTGTTGGGGTGGGATGCGGCGACGATGATGCCGGCGGGGGGCGGGGCTGCGCGGGGGGATCAACTGGCGGTGCTGGCGGGCCTGGCGCATGCGCAGTTGACGGCGCCCGAGACGGCGGAGGATCTCGCGACGGCGGAGGCTGGCGAGCAGGCGCTGGATGAATGGAATTCGGCCAATCTGCGGTTGATGCGGCATGCGCATACCCGGGCGGGCGCCGTGCCAGCCGATCTGGTGGAGGCGCAGGCGCGGGCGAATTCCTCGTGCGAGAAAATCTGGCGCGAGGCACGCCGGACCGGGGATTTCGCCATGGTGCGGGATGCGCTGGCGCGCGTGATCGGGCTGGTGCGGGAGCAGGCGGCGGCGTTGGCGCCGGTATTGGGGTTGTCGCCTTATGACTCGCTGATGGATGGGTATCAGCGCGGGATTGGGGCAGCGGATGTGGCGCCGGTGTTTGCGGCGTATGAGGTGTTTTTGCGCGATGCGTTGCCGCGCGCAGAGGCATTGCAGGCGGCGCGGCCGGCGCCGGTTCGTCCGGTGGGGCCGTTTGCGGCAGCGGCGCAGGAGGCGTTGTGCCGGCGGATGAGTGGGCGGGCGGGGTTGGAGGCGGAGCATTCGCGGCTCGATCGCTCGACCCATCCGTTTTGCGGCGGCACGCCGACGGATGTGCGGATCACGACGCGGTATGACGAGAACGATTTCGCGCAGTCTCTGATGGGCGTGATGCATGAGACCGGACATGCGCTGTATGAGCGTGGGTTGCCGGCGGCGTTTGCGCGGCAGCCCGTGGGCGAGGCGGCGGGGATGGCGGCGCATGAAAGCCAGTCGTTGATCATCGAGATGCAGGCATGTCGGTCTGAGCCGTATCTGGCGGCGATGGCGGTGGAGTTGGCAGCGAGTTTTGGGGCTGATGCGGCGTATGAGGGCGCCAATCTGGCGCGATTGTTGCGGCGAGTAGGGCGGGGGTTCATCCGGGTGGATGCGGACGAGATGACGTATCCGGCGCATGTGATCCTGCGGTTCCGGCTGGAGCAGGCGCTGGTCAGTGGTGATCTGGTGGTGGCGGATTTGCCTGGGGCGTGGAACGACGGGATGCGGGCGCTGCTGGGCGTGACGCCGCCGAGCGATACGGTGGGGTGTTTGCAGGATATCCATTGGTATGATGGCGCTGTGGGGTATTTCCCGAGCTATACGCTGGGGGCAATGGCGGCGGCGCAGTTGATGGCGGCGGCGCGGCGGGCGTTGCCCGACCTCGATGCGGCGCTGGGGCAGGCGGATTTGACGCCGCTGGTTGGCTGGTTGCGTAGGCATGTGCATGGCATGGCGAGCCGGCACGGGTTCAATGATTTGCTGCGGGCAGCGACGGGTAAGCCGCTCGATCCGGCCGACTTTACGGCGCATTTGACGGTGCGGTATCTGACTTAGACAGGGATGGCTTCTGATAGCCGAAGGCATCCCGCTCTGGGTCTCTGTTTGGTCGCCTGAGTCAGATTTTCGGCGATTCCGCCAAAAATCATCAGGCTCCAGAGCGTGCTTCACGCTGCCGGTGAGGGATCCGCACGTGGCGATGGATACCGTCGCGTGGTCATGGAAGCCAGATCAATCGCAGGGCCGCAGCCTTTATTCTCCGTTGTGTCTGCCAACGCCTTGCGCTCACCCCGTTTGCCCGTCCAATGTGGCGTCAACAGGGGAGACGGGATGGACGCCAAGCCGGGGCTCGACGTAGCCGGGGTCACGTTGTGCTACAGCACATCGGACCAGATTGTGACTGCGACGTATCGGGTCAGTTTTCAGGTCGCGCCGGGGGATCGATTTATTCTGCTCGGCCCTTCCGGCTGTGGGAAATCCAGTCTTCTGAAGGCGGTTGGAGGCTACATGGCTCCGGTTGAGGGCCATATTGCGTTGAATGGCCGCGAGGTTCGCAAGCCGGGCCCGGATCGCATGATGGTGTTCCAGGAGTTCGATCAGTTGCTCCCTTGGAAAACGGTGAAGCAGAACATCATGTTTCCGATGCTGGCGAGCAGGAAGTATTCCCGCGTCGAGGCGGCGGACCGGGCGGATCTCTATATCGAGAAGGTCAATCTGACCCGCGCTCGGGACAGCCATCCGCACACCTTGTCCGGCGGCATGAAGCAGCGGGTGGCGATCGCCCGCGGCATGGCGATGGAGCCTGACATCCTCCTGATGGATGAGCCTTTCGCCGCGCTTGACAGCCTGACGCGCGGGCAGATGCAGGACGAATTGCTGTCGTTGTGGGAAGAGACGAAATGCACGCTGCTGTTCGTGACGCATTCGATCAGCGAGGCCATCAAGATAGGCAATCGCATCCTGCTGTTGTCGGCCCATCCCGGCCGGGTCCGCGCCGAGATCAACCAGGTTGCCGGGCGGGGCAAGGCGCTGGAGGCCGAGATCTACAGCCTGCTGTTTGGCTCGGAGTCCGGCCATGACGAATGACATCATTCACGATATCGACCATGCCGCACCGATCGAAATCGTTGATCGCCCGGTGCCGTTGGCCCGCCGGTTGTATGCCAACCCGTCGTTGCGCCGGCTCGGCGTGGTCGTGCTGCTCGGTGTGATCTGGCAGGCATATGGCGTAATCCTCGACAATCCGCTGCTGTTTCCCCGCCTGTCCGACACGTTGGTGGCACTGGGCGAGGGGGTGATGAGCGGCGAAATCCCCAAAAAGGTGCTGATATCGTTGCGGGTGCTGCTGATGGGTTACGGGCTGGGCATCTTTGCCGCCGGGGTATTGACCGCGCTGGCGGCCACTTCGCGCTTCGGCTCCTCGCTGCTTGAGACATTGACGGCGATGCTGAACCCGCTGCCTTCCATTGCTCTGCTGCCGTTGGCGATGTTGTGGTTCGGCCTGGGCGAGGCGAGCCTGATCTTCGTCCTGCTCCATGCCGTCACATGGGTGGTGGCGATGAACACCCATTCGGGCTTCCTGTCGGTATCGCAGACGTTGCGCATGGTGGGACGCAATTATGGGCTTTCGTTGCCCGGCTACGTGTTTCGCATTCTCGTTCCGGCGGCGTTTCCATCGATCCTGTCCGGCCTTAAAATCGGTTGGGCCTTCGCCTGGCGCACCCTGGTCGCGGCCGAACTGGTGTTTGGTGCTGCTTCGGGCAAGGGGGGGCTGGGCTGGTATATTTTCGAGAATAAGAACGAGCTTGAGATCGCCAACGTCTTCGCCGGCCTGCTCACCGTCATTGCCATCGGCCTGATTGTGGACAGCCTGGTGTTCGGCCGCATCGAGAAACACACGCTGCGCCGTTGGGGCATGCAGGCGCATTGACGTTAGAGCCGGATGCCTTCTGACAGGCGAAGGCATCCGGTTCTAACGCTTTGTTTGATCGCCTGATTCAGACTTTCGGCGATTCCGCCAAAAATTATCAGGCTCTAGAAACAGGGAGAAACCAACAATGAAGATTTTTATCGGGGCCGCGTTGGCGGCACTGCTGTGGGTGGCGCCGCTGCGGGCTGAAGTCAGCGAAATCCGCTTCGCCCAGCAGTTCAGCATGGGCTATCTGCAATTCAACGTCATGTCGCATCAGAAGCTGCTGGAGAAGCATGCCGCGGCGCTCGGCGTGCCGGACCTCAAGGTCTCTTTTCGGGTCTTCAATGGCCCCGACAATATGAATGACGCTCTGCTCGCCAAAGCCGTCGATGTGGTCTCCGGCGGCGTTCCCGGCCTCGTGACCCTGTGGGCCAAGACTGCCGGCACGGCGCAGGAGGTGCGGGGCATCTCCGCCATGGGCCGCTCGCCGATCCTGCTCAACACGCGTGATCCGAAAGTGAAATCCATCAAGGATCTCGGCCCCGGCAACAAGATCGCCCTGCCCGCCGTGAAGGTCGCGATTCAGGCCATCATCCTGGAGATGGCCGCCGCCAGGGAATGGGGCGACAAGAATTACGACAAGCTCGACGAGCTCACCATGTCACTCTCGCCCCCCGACACCACGACCGGCCTCCTCACCGGCGGCGCCAGCTTCGACAGTGGCTTCACCATCCCGCCCTACCAGAACCAACAGCTCAAGAACCCCGCCGTTCACACCATCCTCGACTCGACGGAACTGCTGGGCGACGCGACAACCACGGTGTGCTGGACCTCGAAAGCCTTCCATGACGAAAACCCCAAGGTCTATCAGGCGCTGGTCCTCGCGCTGAAGGAGGCTTCCGAAATCGTGATGAAAAATCCCCGCCTCGCCGTCACTTATTATCTGGAAGACGTGAAATCCAAGATGACGATCGACGAGGTCACCGAAATCATCTCCGATCCGCGCTTCAGCTATGAGGTGACACCACGCAAGACGAAGTTCTATGCGGACTTCATGCATCGTGTCGGCAAAATCAAGCGCACCCCGGCTTCCTGGAAGGACATGTATTTCGCGGAAATCCACGACCTCAACGGCGGCTGATCCTGATTTGGGGCATGATACCGGCGGAAGAAGACACCATCATGCCCCATACCCTTCTTTGATCACTTGATTCAGACCCGCAGTGATTTACCTTCAGTCATCATGCGCTATGGAGACACGATCATGACGACTGAACCTGGCTCCGCCCCTGCGCATCTCGCTTCCACGGTCCTGCTGTTGCGGGATGGTGCGGAGGGGCTCGAAGTCTTTATGGTCGTGCGCAACTACGCGATCGACTTTGCCTCTGGTGCCCTCGTCTTCCCCGGCGGCAGGGTCGACCCCGCCGATCACGGTTTGGCCGCAGACCGGCGCCGCTGCCCGCCCCCCACGCTGCATCATGTGACCGACCTCGTCACCAAGGTTGCTGCCATCCGTGAAACGTTCGAGGAATGTGGCATCCTCCTCACCCGCCCGCATGGCTCGCCCGATCTGGTCTCGGCGCCGCGTCTCGCCGGTATCGAGACGCGGCACCGCGCCCGCCTGGCCAAGGGCGAAATCACACTGGCCGAAGTCGCCGCCGCGGAGGATCTGATCCTCGCACCCGACCTGCTGGTCCCCTTCGCTCACTGGATCACGCCTGCGGCGATGCCCAAGCGGTTCGACACCCATTTCTTCCTGGCCGCCGCGCCCGCCGATCAGACTGCCATGCATGATGGCCACGAATCAGTCGATTCGGTCTGGATCACGCCGGCCCGTGCCCTCGCCGGCGTCGCGGCTGGCACCTACAAGATGGTATTTGCCACCCATCTCAACATCGTGAAACTGGCGCGTTGGGCCAGCACCGCGGCGGCAATCGACACGGCTCGCCGGACCCGCGTCGTGACGGTCGAACCCGATATTCTCAAGCGCCCTGACGGCTCCCGCCGCCTGCGCATACCGGCCGAGGCCGATTATGGCGGCACCGAATTTGACCCCGACTTGCCCTCGGCGACGCCCTGACGCGGCAACCGCAGGGTAAAACAGAACAAAGGCTGCACTGCTCACAGCGAACCAAGCCCACAACAGATTGAGGTGACGGCTCTACGCTGCCGAGTTCAGGGCGCGGGCAGTCACCTCGGGCTCGTGGTTGATGACCTGCGGATAGGCCATGGTGGGCCGATCTAGACTGCGACGGACTTGTTCCCTGTTCCCAGTCTTGCCGCGTTGACACTGGAATATGGTAACGCGAGGCAAACGCAGCCTGACAGGGCCGAGGCTTGTTGCGCACAAAACGCACCGGTGGTGTACCCTGACGTCTGGACTTTGGTTTATAGCCTGTCCTTCGGGATGCCCGCCCGTGCTGGTGGCACGGACGGGCAAGTCGGGCATCAAGGTGCTCCAACGACCAAGAAGGAACATTCAATGTCCGGGCCGAACGATACGACGATCGCCACCGATTGCGCAACCCTCCGTGCCAACACCGATGAGACATCGACCCCCCGGAAGTTTACCCTTGAGGGCTACAGGTAAAACATCGAAATGGTCATGCCCCGCACGACAGCCCGAACTCCCGGACCGGCCGCGCCGCCGACGGACATTTACCGCGGCCGACAAGCTCCGGATCCTGGCCGAAGTCGA
>CANFKS010000028.1 GCA_947447625.1 Rhodospirillales bacterium
CCCGCAAAACTGCGCGTGGTGCCGCCAATGCCGACGCCGGTGTAGACCGCACGAGTGTCGAGATCGATGCCGAACTTGGTGACCGCCTGCTCCGTCAGCACCACCGCGTCGGCCCCGGTGTCGAGCACGAAGACGGCCGGCTTGCCCGAGACGCTGCCGAGCACGAGCGGCACGTTGCCGCGCATTGTCACCGGGATTTGTACGCGCGGGCGCACGCCACATGTGTCGAAATCGAAATCGTCATCGGGATGCGGCGTCACGCAGCCGGCAAGCAGCACCAGCAGCCCGATCAACGCGAACAGAGGGCGCACGGGCTAGTCGGACACGAGGAGCGGCGGCGCCTTGCGAACGCGGAGCCGGCGGATGCGCCGCGCATCGGCGTCAAGCACACGAAATTCGATGCCGGAGGGATGGCCGATCACCTCGCCGCGCGCCGGCACCCGGCCGGCCAGCATGAACACCAGGCCGCCGACGGTATCGATGTCGCCGTCGCGCTCGCCCTCGCTCAGCAGGGGGCCCATGCGGGCCTCGAACTCCTCCACGGTCAGGCGAGCGTCCATGTCGAGCGAACCGTCGTTGCGTTCGACCACCATGGAGCCCGGCACCTCGTCATGCTCGTCCGAGATGTCACCGACGATTTCCTCGACGAGGTCCTCGATGGTAACGAGACCGTCGATGCCGCCGTATTCGTCGACCACCAGGGCGAGGTGCATGCGGGCCTGGCGCATCTGCAACAGCAGGTCGAGCACCGGGATTTGCGGGGCGACGAGCATCGGCTTGCGCAGGATCGCTTCGAGCTTGAAGGCTTCGGCGCGGCCGACGAAGGCGAACACGTCCTTGATGTGGACCATGCCCACGACGGCATCGAGTTCCTCCCGGTAGACGGCCAGGCGGGAGTGGCCCTCGCGTTGGAACAGGGCGACCGCCTCGTCGAGCGTGGCGCTGACTTCGATGGCGACGATGTCCGGGCGCGGGACCATCACGTCATCGGCCGTGGTGCCGCGCAGGCGCAGCACATTGGCGATCAGGGCGCGTTCCTGGCGGTCCAGTTCCGGGGCGCCGCCGGGTGTGGCGGCTTCGGCGGCGGCTTCCTCGACGAGTTCGGCGATCGAGTCGCGCACGCTGTGTTCATGGTGGCGGCGCAGCAGGCGCCCGCTGATGCGGGCCAGCAGGCCGGCGCGGCTGTATCCGTGGCCGCTCATGCCCGCTTCCCCCCGCCCGATTTCCCAATGCCGGGTTTCCAGGGGTTGGGCCGGCGCAGGCGGCCGAGCAGGCGCGATTCAGCCATTTCCATGCGCCGCGCCGGGCCGGCCTCGTGATGGTCATGGCCGGCGAGATGGAGCATGCCATGGATCACGAGATGGGCGAGATGATCCGCCGCCCGCTTGCCCTCGCGCACCGCTTCGCGCGCGACAACGCCGCTGGCGATAATGATTTCGCCCGGCAGGGTTGCGAAGGCAGGCTCGAACGTCAGCACATTGGTCGGCTTGTTGCGGCCGCGGTGGCGGGCATTGAGCTGCTTCACCGTGGCGTCGGATGCCAGCACGATGATCGCGCCACCCCCCGCGATGCCCGCCGCGCGGCGAACGATACGGCAAGCGCCGGGCACCAGACGGTGCCAGGATGGGTCTTCGATGGTGATGTGGAGCCCCGCCGATGCGGGGCTGCGACTGGGTGTGGGCATGTCAGGAGGCCTCGGCCTCCGGGCGATGGCGGCCACGGCCGGCGGTCTCCTTTTCGGCGGCTGAGCGCTGGTCATAGGCATCGACGATGCGTGCCACCAGCGGATGGCGCACCACGTCGCGCTTGTCGAAGCGGCAGATACCGATACCGGGCAGTCCCTCCAGCGTGTCGAGCGCATCGCGCAGGCCGGAGCGGGCGCCGGTCGGCAGGTCGATCTGGCTGAGATCGCCAGCCACCACCATATGGGTGCCCTCGCCCATGCGGGTCAGGAACATCTTCATCTGCACCGGCGTGGTGTTTTGTGCCTCATCGAGAATGACAAAGGCATGCTTGAGGGTGCGCCCGCGCATGAAGGCCAGCGGGGCGACTTCGATTTCCCCCGTGCCCATGCGCCGGATCACCTGTTCGCCCGGCATCATGTCATGCAGCGCGTCATAGAGCGGGCGGAGATAGGGATCGACCTTCTCCTTCAGATCGCCGGGCAGGAAGCCGAGGCGCTCGCCGGCCTCGACCGCGGGGCGCGACAGCACAATGCGGTCGACCTTGCCCGCCGTCAGCATCGCCACCGCCTGGGCCACGGCGAGGTAGGTCTTGCCGGTGCCGGCGGGGCCGATGCCGAACACCATCTCATGGGTGGACAGCATATCCATGTAGGTCGCCTGGCCGGGGCTGCGCGGGCCGACCGCGCCGCGCTTGGTGCGGATCGCCGGCAGGTCGGACAGCGGCAGGCGAGGATCATCGAGTTCGATCATGCGCACGGCAGCGTCCACATCGCTCGCCGAAATCGCCTCGCCGCGTTCGAGCCGGCGATAAAGCCCGTTGAGCGCGGTCTGCGCCGCCTCCACCCGCGACGGATCGCCCGAAATCGCCATCCGGTTGCCCCGGCAATTCACCTTCACGCCCAGCCCCTGCTCGATCCGCACAAGGTGGCGGTCATGGTCGCCGAGCAGCAGCGACAACAAGGTGTTGTCCGGGAAATGCAGCGTGAGGGCGCGCGTGGCGGAAACGGCGGCCGGGGCCGGGGCGATGTGGGTCAAGCGCAGGCTCTCTCCTGTTCGAGGGTGGCGGTGAGGGAATTGGTGTGCGCAGCCGTCACCTTCATCTCCACCACCGTGCCGGTGAGGGAAACCGGGCCGATGGCATGGACCGGCTGAAGCCAGGGCGAACGCCCGCCGATCTGCCCCTCGTGGCGGCCGGGTCCGGTGACGAGCACGGGAATAATAAGGCCGGCGCATTGGGCGTTGAAGGCGGTCTGCTGTTCGCGCAACAGCGCCTGCAGGGCGTAGATCCGGCGGTCCTTCTCCTCCTCCGGCACCTGCAATCCAGCGCCGGCGGCAGGAGTGCCGGGGCGGGGGGAGTATTTGAAGCTGAACGCCTGGGCAAAGCCGATGTCGCGGATCAATTGCATCGTGGATTCGAAATCGCGCTCGGTCTCGCCGGGATGGCCGACGATGAAATCCGACGACAGCGCCATGTCCGGCCGCGCCACGCGCAAACGGGCGATCAGCGCGCGGTAGTCATCGGCAGTATGCTTGCGGTTCATCGCGGCCAGGATGCGATCCGAGCCCGACTGCACCGGCAGATGCAGAAACGGCATCAGCGCCGGCACCTCGGCATGGGCGGCAATCAGGTCGTCGTCCATGTCCCGCGGGTGTGATGTGGTGTAGCGGATGCGAATGAGCCCATCGATATCAGCGAGGCGACGCACCAGATCGCCAAGGCCGCGCGCACCGTCGCCATGCCAGGCGTTGACGTTCTGGCCGAGCAGGGTGATCTCACGCGCACCTTGCGCCACCATGCGGCGCGCCTCGGCGAGGATGTCGGCGGCCGGGCGGCTCGCTTCGGCGCCTCGTGTGTAGGGCACCACGCAGAACGAGCAGAACTTGTCGCAGCCTTCCTGGATCGTGAGGAAGGCCGTCACCCCCTGGGGCGCCGCCGCGTCGGGCAGGAAGTCGAACTTCTGTTCGGCGGGAAAATCGGTGTCGATCACGGCGCCCGCCGCGCGGCTGGCGCGGGCCACCATTTCGGGCAGACGATGATAGGTCTGAGGACCCAGCACGATATCGACATAGGGGGCACGAGCCAGGATCTCGGCGCCCTCGGCCTGGGCGACGCAACCGGCCACCGCGATCACCATTTTGTGGCCCTGGGCCTCGCGCGCCTGCTTCAGCACGCGCAGGCGGCCGAGTTCGGAGAACACTTTTTCTGCCGCTCTGTCGCGGATATGGCAGGTGTTGAGGATCACCATGTCGGCGCCCTCGGGCAACTCGGTCGGCGCATAGCCCAAGGGCGCCAGGACATCGGCCATCCGGCCGCTGTCATAGACATTCATCTGGCAGCCCCAGGTGATGACGTGCAGGTGCTTGGTTTCGGAGGTCATCGCAGCGGTCCCACTCTGGCCGCCCGGCGACGGCCGGGGGCGAAGAGCGGACAGATCGTCTGCATCGTGGCTCGGGTCAAGCGCAAGGGCCGTCTGGTTCCTCCGCGTCGCGCGCACCATGGGCTTCCGGGGTCGGATTCGGGGCGGCTTTGCTGAGCGCATCGTGGCAACCAAGCCGGCCGGCGTGTCAAGCGATACGGTGATGCCGTCGCCAAAACATCACGCAATGTCATCACTGGATCGGCCGGCAGGGGAGGGCCCGGCTCTGGCGCAGCGCCGCGGCGCCCTCGGCGGTGATGCGCCAGACTGCCTCCGTCAACGCCTTGCGGGAGTTGAATGCCGCCGGGTCGATCGGCGGATGCAGCAGGATGGTGGCGCGCATGCCGCGGGCCTGGGCAAGCCGGACGAAATGGGACGCGAGGTCCTGATCGCCGACCCAGGCGAACAGCGAGCGGCTGGCGCGCCCGGCGGGCATGCCAGCGATGCGGTCGTAGACCAGCGACACCGGCTGAACCAGCGCCGTCCGCCCATCGGCCAGCACCGGGACCTCGGCAATCGAGAGAAACGCCGAGCGGAACGGCAACACGCGCGACCCGTCCGACGTGGTGCCTTCGGGAAACAGGATCAGGTTGTCCCCGGCCGCAAGCCGCTGCCGCATCTCATCGCGCTCGCGCACCGTCGAGGTACGCTTGCGGCGCACATAGACGGTGCGGCCAAGAGCAGCGATCCAGCTGACCACCGGCCACTGGCCGATCTCTTCCTTGGCGATGAAACTGGCCTGAAGCCTGGCACCAAGGACAGGCACGTCCAGCCACGAACTATGGGTCGAGACATACACCACCGGCCGTCCATCGCCGCCCTGCTGCGCCGGGGTGCCGACCACACGGATGCCAACGCCGATGATCCAACACATCACGGCCCAATAGAGCCTGGCGAAGCGCTCATTGATCCGCCCCGGCAGCGCCATGAACAGGGCCTGGATCGGAATGCACGGCAGTGTCCACAACACGATCAGCAACAGCCGTCGCAGCACCCTGAGTTTGCGCAGTGGCGAGGGACGGTCGGGCATGAACGCGGTCCATGAGCCGTCATCGCCGCCGCGCGCTGCGACCAGGATCATCGGCTCGCGCGGTTTGCGAAGGCGGCGGGGCGGAGGGGATTGCATGGTGGAACCGGCAATAGCGAAACCAGCCCGCCCCGGCAATGATGCATCGCACGAAGCGGCGTGTCAGGCCGCGCCATCCGGGCCATAAGGGTACCATGTCGAACCCCCTCCCCGCCGCAGCGCATCCCGCCACACTCAACGCCGAGGCCTGGCTGCTGATTTTCGCCCTCTCGCTGCCATGGGGCGGCTCGTTCCTGTTTTTCCGCATCCTCGCGGGTGAGTTGCCGAGTTTCACCATCGTGCTCGTGCGGCTCGGGCTCGCGGTCATGCTGCTCTATCTGATGCTGCGGGTGCGCGGCGAGCGGCTTGATGTGCCCTGGGGCACGTTCATGGTGATGGGGATCCTGAACAACGTCATCCCGTTCAGCCTGATCGCCTGGGCCTCCATCCGCATCACCGGCGGCGAAGCGGCGATCCTGAATGCGACGACGCCGATGTTCGGCGCCCTTGTGCTGCGGGTGTGCGCCGGCGAACGGCTGACCCCGGCGCGGATCGGCGGCGTGCTGCTGGGCGTGGCCGGGGTCGCAGTGCTGGTCGGCCCGGCGGCACGCGGCCTGGGGGCGAATTTATGGGCCGAACTGGCCTGCCTCGGCGCCGCGTTGAGCTATGGGTTCACCACGCTGTGGGGCCGCCGGCTGCGGCACATCCCGCCGTTCCAGGCGGCCACGGCGCAGTGCTTATGCAGCCTGCTGGTGCTGATCCCCATCGTCGCGGTGATCGACCAGCCCTGGACCTTGCCGATGCCGTCATGGCGGGCGCTGGGCGCCTTGGCCGGGATCGGCTGGCTTTGCACCGGGCTGGCCTATGTCGTGTTTTTCCGCATCGTCGCCGTCGCCGGCGTCGCCAACGTGATGCTGGTCACGTTCCTTGCCCCGGTGAGTGCGATGATCCTTGGCGGCCTGGTCCTGGGCGAGGGTGTCGGCTGGAACGCCATCGCCGGCATGGTGCTTATATTCGCCGGCCTCGCGGCTATCGACGGACGGCTGCTGTCACGCGGTAAAGCCCCGGGGTGAACAGCAGTCCAAGCCCGCCGAGCCCCGCCATCAGCACAAACGCGCTGCCGCTGCCGTCGTAGATCCATCCCGCGAGCCACGATGCGATCCCCACCGGCAACGCCCCGCCCAGCGCCGCATGCAGCGTCTGCGCCGCCCCCGCCCGCTCCGGCGGAATATGCCGGCTCAGCATCTGCATCGCCGAGAGATGCTGCATCCCGAACGTCGCCCCATGCAGCCACTGCACCGCGATCAGCCACGACAAATCGGTGCTCAAACCCGTGACCGTCCAGCGCAGCACCGCGCTCCCCGCCGCGATCGCCGTCATCCCGGCCGGCCCGAGCCGCTCCGCGAACGCCCGGCCAAAAACAAAAAACAACGTCTCCGCCACCACCGCCTCCGACCACAGCAGCCCGATGGTGGATGACGAAATACCATGCGCCTGCCAATGCAACGTCCCCAGCACATAAAGCGCGCCATGCGCCCCCTGCACGCAGGCACTCGCCGCCACCGTCAGCAGAAACGCCCGATTGCCGAGCAGCCCGAGAATCCCGCCAAACCCCGCGCGCCGTCCCGCCACATCGCCCGGCAGAAGCCGCGCAATCCCCGCTGCCACGCCGTAGCAAACGACGCTCAGGATCGGCACCACGCGCGGCCCGAACGCCTGGATCAGCGCCCCGGCGGCCGCCGTCGCCGCCGTAAAGACGGCCGAGGCCGAACCGCGAACCCTCCCGTAGTCGAGCCGCCCGCGACTGGCGAGCCCGAGCGATAGCGCATCGGCCAACGGCATCAGCGCCGCCGCACCCAGCCCCTGTACCGCTGCCAGGACCAGCAACGCCCAGAACCCCGAAGCCGGCAGCAACGCCGCCGCCGCCGCCGCCGCCACCAGACACCCCGCCATCAGCACCATCGGCGTCCGCCCGCTGCGATCCGCCATCACCCCCCACACCGGCACCGCCAGCATCCGCACCACCGTGCCAACCGCGAGCAGCGTCCCGATCGAGGCCGCATCCAGCCCTCGCGTCGCCAGAAACGCCGGCAAAAACGCGGTTCCGACAGCCGCCGCCGCGAAAACCGGCGCCAGAAACCCGCCGACCCGCAGCGCGTCCGACACGGCCTAGGTCCGCGCCGCCAACTCGCGCACCTTGCGCGCCATGGCGGCAATGCCATTGCCGCGATTGGTCGACAGCGCCTCCAGCAGCCCGAGATCCTTCAGAAACACCGGATCCGTCGCCGCGATTTCCCCCGGCGTCCGCCCCGAATAAACCCGCAACAACAACGCCACCAACCCCGAGACGATCGCCGCATCCGAGGCCCCGGCAAAATAAAGCCGCCCCTCCCGCACCGCCGCCTCCATCCAAACCCGGCTCTGACAACCCGGCACGCGATGCGCGTCATCGGCCCATGCATCCGGAAACGGCGGCAATTTGCGGCCGAGTTCGATAATATACTGGTAGCGCTCCATCCAGTCATCGAACACCGCAAGCTCATCGCCAATGGCGGCGATGGCCTCGGCGGCGGTTTCGTCCTCGGGCTGGAGGAATGCGTCCGTGCTCATGCGCCCGCCAGCGTCATCGCATCGATCCGCACCGTGGGCGCATCGGTGCCGCGGCGGAACACCAGGTCGTTGGCTGGCGTCATCATGGTAAACATCTCCTGCAACGTCCCCGCGATGGTCACTTCCGCCACCGCCTCGGCCAGCTTGCCGTCCCGGATCATGAACCCCGCGGCCCCCCGGCTATAGTCCCCGGTCAGCCCGTTGATGCCCATGCCGATCAACTCGGTGACATACAGCCCCTCCTTGATGTCGGCCATCAGTTCGGCCGGGCTCACGCTGCCAGCGGCGAGAAAGAGGTTCGTCGTGCCCGGCGAAGGCGGCCCGCCAGTGCCGCGTGAGGCATGGCCGGTGGTCCTGAGATCGAGTTGCCGCGCCGAGCGGCTGTCCAGCACCCAGGATCGCAGCACGCCATCCTCGACCAGCACCAGCGGCGCGGTCGGCACGCCCTCGGCGTCGAACGGGCGCGAGCGCGCCCCGCGCAGACGGCGCGGATCGTCGGTGATGGTGATGCCGGGGCGAAAAATCTGCTGGCCCATTTTCTCGCGCAGAAAACTCGTACCCCGCGCCACCGATGCGCCGTTGATGGCGCTGGCGAGATGCCCGATCAGCCCGGCCGAAACCCGCGGGTCATAGATCACAGGCACTGTGCCTGTCTTGGCCCGGATCGGGTCGAGCCGCGCAATCGCCCGGTTGCCGGCCGAGCGGCCGATCGCCTCGGGGTCCTCCAGGTCGGCCAGATGGACGGCGGAGGTATAATCATAGTCGCGCTGCATCCCGGTGCCGGACCCGGCGAGCGCCACGGCGGACAGGGAGTGGCTGGTGCGCGCATAGCGCCCGGCAAACCCGGCCGACGTGACGAGGGTGATCTCGGTGCGGCCATAGCCCGCCTCCGCGCCCTCGGAGTTGGTGATGCCGCGCACCGCCAGGGCGGCCTCCTCGGCAATCGCGGCCCGCGCGATCAGCGCTGCCGCATCGGGCTCGGCGGGGTCATCGAGATCAAGTTCGACCGCCTCCAGCCGCGCCTCGTCGGCCAGCGCCGCATAAGGGTCCTCCGGCACGACGCGGGCCATATCCACCGCACGCTCCGCCAGCGTGGCAAACCCCGCCGGATCAACCGATGAGGACGCCACAATCGCCGCCCGCCGGCCGACGAACACGCGCAGCCCGAGATCGCGCCCCTCGGCCCGCTCCAGATGCTCGATTTTGCCCAGCCGCCGCGCCACGCTGAGCGATGTGCCGGAAATCAGCACCGCATCCGCCGCATCGGCGCCCGCCGCCTTGGCGCGTTGGATCAACGTCTGGAGAAGGTCGATCGAGGTCATCTCGGCTCCTTGGTCGAAAATTGCGTCTAGAGCGGGATGCCTTCTGACAGGCGAAGGAATCCTGCTCTAACTTTTTGTTTTATAGCGTGATTCACATCGCCAGCGGGTCCACGTCTGGCGATCGCGCGCCAAGCCTCAGGCGGCCAAAATTTCCGCGATCCGCCCGAGCGAAGGCACCTTGTCCGCCGGCCCCATCGCCGCCAGCGTGGGCGCCGCGCGGAAAATATGCGCCGCCGCCCGCTCGATATCCTCGGCCGTCACCGCCTCGATCTTTGCCACCGTCTCCGCCGTCGGCACCACCCGGCCAAACACCTGCACCTGGCGCGCCAATTGCTCGCAGCGCGAACCCGTGCTCTCCAACGACATCAGCAGGCTGGCCTTCACCTGCGCCCGCGCCCGCTGCATTTCCGCCGGATTGATCTCGGACTGCACCTTGCGCAACTCCTCCAGCACCACCGGCATCAACTCCGCCGCCTCGCTCTCCCCGGTGCCCGCGTAGACGCCGAACAACCCGCCGTCGAGGTAAGGCGCGTTGAACGAGTAGATCGAATAAACCAGCCCGCGCTTCTCGCGCACCTCCTGGAACAGCCGTGACGACATGCCCCCGCCAAGCAGCGTCGAGAGCAGCATGGCCGGGTAATAATCCGCATCCCCATAGGCGACCGAGGGAAAGCCCAGCACGATATGCACCTGATCCAGATCGCGATCCTCGCGGAACTCGCCGCCGCCATAGATGCCGGGCGGCACGGCCGAGGCGGGCAGGCGGGGCAGATCGGCGAAATGCGTCTGCACCAGGCGCACGAAGGTGTCATGCTCGATGGCGCCGGCGGCCGCCACCACCGAATTGGCTGCCGCATAGTGCCGCTTCATGTAGCCGGTCAGCACATCGCGCTTCATGCCGCGGATGCCGTCCTCGGTGCCGAGCACCGGGCGGCCCATCGGCTGGTTGGGATAGGCGGCTTCCTGGAAGTGGTCGAAAATAATGTCATCCGGCGTGTCGTTGGCCTGCCCGATCTCCTGCAGGATCACGCCGCGCTCGCGTTCGAGTTCGTCGGGGTCGAAGGTGGAGTGGGTCAGGATGTCGCCGATGATGTCGGTCCCCAGCGCGGCGTCCTCCTTCAGCACCTTCACATAGAACGCGGTCTGCTCGCGCGCAGTATAGGCGTTGATGTGGCCGCCGACCGCCTCGATCTCCTCGGCGATTTCGGTCGCGCTGCGCCGCTCGGTCCCTTTGAACGCCATGTGTTCGAGGAAATGCGACACGCCGTTTTCCTCGGCGCTCTCGTTGCGCGTGCCCGAGGCGACATAGGCGCCGAGCGACACGGTTTCCACCCGGTCCATCCGTTCGGTGACGACCGTCAGGCCGGACGGCAGGCGGGTGAGGCGGATCGCGGGTTCGGTCATGCGGCATTCCTGTTCGCGAGCGCCCGCACCTGGGCCTCGATGGCAGCGAGGTCGGCGGGGACGACGGTGAATTTCTCGTCCCTCTCATATAGGTCGGCGAGGCGCGGCGGCAGGGGTGGGCGAATGCCGGTCGCTTGTTCCATCGCATCGGGGAATTTGGCGGGATGGGCGGTCGCCATCGCGATCATCGGCACGCCAGATTCCGCACAAGCCCGCGCGGCAGCAATGCCGATGGCCGAATGGGGGTCGGCGAGATAGCCGGAGGCATCATGCAACCGGCGGATTTCCGCCAGCGTGCCGGCATCATCCAGCGTGAACCCGCGGAACAGCGATGTCGCCCGCCGCCACGCCGCATCCGGCACCGGCATGCGCCCCTCGGCGCGGAACCGCGCCATCACCGCAGCCGTCGCGGCGCCATCATGTTCCAACAATTCGAACAGCAGCCGCTCGAAATTGGAACTCACCTGGATATCCATGCTCGGCGACAACGACGGCTCGACCGGCAACATCGACATGTCGTTGGCCGACAAAAACCGCGAGAGAATGTTGTTGCGGTTCGACCCGATCACCAGCCGCTTGATCGGCAACCCCATCCGCCGCGCTGCCCACGCCGCCAGCACATTGCCGAAATTGCCCGACGGCACCGCGAACGCGACCTCCCGGTCCGGCGCCCCCAACGCCAACGCGGCCGCCACATAGTATGGGATTTGGGCCGCCACCCGCGCCCAGTTGATCGAATTGACCGCCGACAACTGCATTTGCTGGCGGAACGGCACATCGGCAAACATGGATTTCACGAGGTCCTGGCAATCGTCGAACGTCCCCTCGACCGCCAGATTGCTTACGTTCGGCGCCATCACGGTCGTCATCTGCCGGCGCTGCACATCGCTCGTGCGCCCATGCGGATGCAGGATCGCGATATCCACCCGCTCCCGCCCCGCGCATGCCTCGATCGCGGCTGACCCGGTATCACCCGACGTCGCACCCACGATCGTCACCCGCCGGTCCTGCTCGGTCAGCACATGATCGAACAACCGCCCGAGCAGCTGCATCGCCATGTCCTTGAAGGCAAGCGTCGGCCCATGGAACAGCTCCATCGTCCACATATTGCTATCGAGTTGCACCAAGGGCGCCACCGCCGGATGCCCAAACCCGCCATAGGCCTCGCCGCACAACCGCTGCAACACCGCAAACGGAATCGTATCCCCCACGAACGGCCTCATCACCCGCGCAGCCATCTCCGCATAGGGCAGCCCGCGCAACGCCCGCCAATCCGAATCGACGAAATGCGGCCAGGACTGCGGCACATACAGCCCGCCGTCATCGGCCAGCCCCGCCAGCAGCACGCCCGTGAAATCCGCCTCCGGAGCCTGCCCCCGGGTCGAAACATAACGCATGGAAACCGCCTCGCAGTGGATCGTTCAGTGGATCGTTGGCGCCTTCTCCGCCAAGAGCCCCGCCGGATCAACCTCCGTCCGCTTGACGTCTGCCCCCCGCCGAACGACACAATGCCCCAAGCCAACCCTGAGGATCCAAGATGAAAAAAGGTATCAAGCAACTTCTCGCCGAGGCCGAGGCCGAGATCGCCCGCGTCCCGGCTGCCGACGCCGTCAAAATGGTCGGGCAGGACGATGTGGTGTTCGTCGACATCCGCGACCCCCGCGAAATCGAACGTGAAGGCACCATCCCCGGCGCCTTCCGCTGCACCCGCGGCATGCTGGAATTCTGGATCGACCCGGACAGCCCCTACCACAAGCCGATTTTCGCCGAAGACAAAAAATTCGTCTTCTTCTGCGCCGCCGGCTGGCGCTCAGCCCTCTCCGCCAAAACCGCGCAGGACATGGGTCTGGCCAACGTCGCCGACATCGTCGGTGGCCTTACCGCCTTCCGCGAAGCCGGCGGCCCCGTCGAACCCCTCCCCAAGAAATAATCCTCAAACCCGGTAGGGTGCAGCGCCCTTGAGCCCTGCACCCCCCCTGCACCACCCCCCGTCACACAAACAAGACGAAGCCCTTTCACGATAACGCTTGCGCCCTATCGCCACCCGTTCGCAAATGCCGTCTTGCGTTGACCGATTTTCCAGCAGGAGCACACATCATGCGCCGCCGCACCCTCCTCGCCACCGCCGCTGTCGCCCTGGCAGCGCCCCGCATTGGCAATGCACAGGCCGCCAAGCCGCTCCGCTTCGTGCCGGATGCCGACCTCGCCATCGCCGATCCCGTCGTCACCACATCCTACCAGACCCGCGACCACGGCTTCATGGTGTTCGACACGCTCTATGGCCAGGACAACGAATACCGCGTCCGCCCGCAAATGGTCGAAGGCCATACCGTCGAAAACGACGGCAAGACCTGGAACCTCACCTTGCGCGACGGGCTGATGTTCCATGACGGCACCAAGGTGCTCGCCAAGGATGCCGCCGCCTCCGTCGCCCGCTGGGGCAAGCGCGACAGCTTCGGCCAGGCGCTGATGGCCCGCACCGACGAAATCTCCGCTCCCGACGACAAAACCATCCGCTTCCGCCTCAAGGAAGCCTTCCCCCTGCTGCCCGATGCGCTCGGCCATTATTCGCCCAGCATGTGCGGCATCATGCCGGCGCGCCTCGCCGAAACCGATGCCACCAAGCCGCTCACCGAAATGGTCGGTTCCGGCCCGTTCCGCTTCCGCGCCGACGAGCGCGTTCCCGGCTCGCGCGTCGTCTATGAAAAATTCCAGGGCTACAAGCCGCGCAATGAACCCGCCGAGCGCACCGCCGGCGGCAAAGTCGTGCATATCGACCGCGTCGAATGGGCCATCATGCCGGACACCGCGACCGTCGCGAGCGCCCTGGTCAACGGCGAGATCGACTGGTGGGGCACGCCGGTCACCGACCTTCTGCCGCTGCTGCGCAAATCCGCCAACATCGTGCTGCCGACCCTGGTCTCGACCGGCTTCGTCGCCACCATGCGGCTGAACCACATGCACGCGCCCTTCAACAACCCCGCCATCCGCCGCGCCGTGATGCACGCCGTCAGCCAGTCCGACTACATGACGGCGGTGCAGGGCGAGGACCGCAGCACCTGGGCCGATGCTGTCGGCTATTTCTGCCCGGATACCCCGATGGCAAGCAAGGCCGGCATGGAGAACCTCACCGCGCCGCGCGATCTCGAAGCGGTCAAGCGCGAACTCGCCGCCGCCGGCTACAAGGGCGAGCGCGTCGTGCTGCTGGCGCCGCAGGACATCCCCTCGTCCAAGGCGCTCATGGAAGTCACCGCCGACCTGTTCAAGCGCATCGGCATGACCGTCGATGTCCAGGCGATGGACTGGGCCACCGTGGTTCAGCGCCGCGTCAAGCAGGAGCCGCTCGACCAGGGTGGCTGGTCAGTCTTCCAGACCAGCTGGGGCGGTGTCGACCAGTTCAATCCCGCAGTGCACGCCTTCCTGCGCGGCAACGGCAAGGACGGCATCTTCGGCTGGCCGGTCAGCCCGCGCATCGAGGAACTGCGCGCCGAATGGTTCAAGGCGCCCGACCTCGCCGCCCAGAAAAAAGTGGCCGAACAGCTCCAACTTCAGGCCTTCCAGGACGTCCCCTACATCCCGCTCGGGCAAACCAAGGGTCCGACCGCCTACCGCAAGGACCTCAGGGGCGTGCTGTCCGGCATGCCGCTCTTCTGGAACATCACACGGGGCTGATCGCCTCGGGGTTGATCCACTTGTCCCACAACGTCGCGAGGACAGCGTAGTCCTCGCGGCCCATCCCCCGGGCGCACGCCAACTCATAGGCGGTGTGCGCCCCCTGGATGGCGAAGAGCGGGATGCCGTCGCGCTGCGCCACATCGAGCGCAAGCACAGAATCCTTGCGCGCCGCATCGAGCGGCATACCCGGCGCGAAATTGCGGCTGGCCACCCGTTCGCCGATGCGATGCGTCAGCGGGCGGACCAGCCCGGCATCCGCACCGCTCATCATCGTCACGAAATCGGCCGTCGTGATCCCATTTGCCCGCGCCATCGCCAGCGCCTCGGCAAGCACCACATAAACGCCATGCGCAACCGCGTTGTTGATCACCTTGGCTGCCGCCCCGGCGCCCTGTGCGCCCATCACGCTCTGCTTGCGGGACAGCGCATTGAGCCACGGCGCCGCCGCCATCAGGTCATCCGCCGCGCCGCCGATCAGCAGCACGCTGTCGCCACGCGCCATGATCTCCACGCCCGATTGGATCGCCGCATCCACCAGGCGCAACCCGGCCGGTGCGCACAGCGCCGCCATTTCCGCGATATCCGCCGGCGTGACGGTGCTGGTTTCGATGATCATCGTGCCGCGCGGCAACAGCCCCGCCAGCATCGCCACCGTTGCGCGCGAGGCCGCCGGCGTCGGCAGGCTCAGCACCACGCACCCGACGTCCTGCACCGCGGCCCCCAGGCTGCCCGCCGTGGCGATCGTGCTCGCCTCGGCCAAGTGCCGCCGCTCGCCCGACAGATCGAACCCCACGACCGGGCCATCCGCCGCGAGCCGGCGTGCAACCTCCAGCCCCATGTTTCCCAGCCCGATAACGGCGCAGGCGGCGTTGCGTGCCATGGTGGATGCTCCCTGTTGCTTTTGCTGACCGGTCTAGCATAGAGCCTGATGATTTTTGGCGGAATCGTCAAAAATCATCGGGCTCTAGGCGCTCGGCAGCGTCACCCACCGCTCGCCCGACGGGCCGCGCACCAGCAGCAGCAGCCGGGTCCGCCGCTCGCGCCGCGCGCCGTCCACCAGCAGCCAGAACGAGCGCACCGAGTGCACCGGCTCGGTCATCACCCGCTGGATCACATCGCCCGGCTCGATCCCAGCCTCGGACGCCCGGCTCTGGGCATCGACCGCCACCACCGCGACCCCCTCCATGGCCGTCTCGATACCGAACTTGCCCCTGATCTCCGTCGTCAGCGGCGCCAGCCCGAGGCCGAGATCGGGCGGATCGACAAATCCGTTCGCCATGCTCCCCGCCAGCTTGCCCTGTCCGGCCTTGATGTCGTCCGGATTGTCGATGATGGGGATGTCGAGTGTCATCCGCACGCCGCCGCGCCAGATATCGAACACCGCCGTGGTGCCCACATCGAGGGCGCTGACGGAGCGGCGGAATGTCCGCGCATCCTTCATCGCCGCATCCGCCACCCCCACCACGATATCCCCCGGCCGCAACCGCCCCAATCCGGAGCCGCCACTGTCGAGCCCAGTCACGATCACGCCTGCCGCCGACCGCTCCGCCCGCGGCATTCCGGCCCCATCGGCGATCGCCGGCGTCAGCGTCTGCACCCGCACGCCGACCCAACCCGGCTTGACCCGACCGAACTGCAACAGCCGCGTGATAACAAACTGCGCGTCGTTCGACGGAATGGCGAAACCGATGCCGATCCACCCGCCATCGCCCTGCGACTGCACCGCGGTATTCATCCCGACCACCTCGCCTTGCAGATTGAACAGCGGCCCGCCCGAGTGGCCCGGGTTGATCGTTGCGTTGGTCTGAATGTAGTCGTCGTACGCGCTGGTCCGGATATCACGTTCCAGCGCGCTGACGATCCCTGCGGTCAGCCAAGTCGCATAGCCCCGCGGCGTGCCGATTGCGATCACCGGCATGCCTTGCCGCAGGGCGTTGGAATTGCCCCATGTGACCGGCGCAAGCGGCTTTTCCGGCTGGACCTGGAGCAGCGCGATATCGACCAGCGCCATGCTCACCACACGCGCCGACAGGGTTGAGCCGTCCGACAGCGTGACCGTCACCTCGCTCGCGCCCTCCACCACATGGCGATTGGTCACGATCAGCCCGTCGGCCTCGATCACGAACCCGGTGCCCATGATCCGCTTGCGCGCGGTCGCTGCCGGCTGGCCCATCTGCGCCGGGGTATCGACGCGTTTCACCGCCGCGATGCTCACCACGCTCGGCAACAGCCGCGCCGACAGCGCCACCATATCGAGCGGATCATGTGCCGCCGCCGCGCCGCCGCCGAGCAGCAGCGCCAGCAGTCCCATCCAAATGCGGCGCATCAGGCCCCCACCGCCAACGCCTTGCCGAGCGCTGCCTGCACCCGCGCCCCCTCCGGCTCGTCGCCCGACCCGAAACAACCGACGATCCTGCCGTCCCGTCCGATCACGACCTTGTTGAAATTCCACGACGGCTCCCAGTTCCGCTCGGCCTTGACCCATTTGTAGAAGGGCGCGGCATCCTCGCCCATCACCTTCGAAATCCCTGCCATCGGGAAATCCACCCCAAAACGCGACTCGCAGAACGTCTTCACCTTGGCGTTGCTGTCGCTCTCCTGGTGGAAATCTCCGCTCGGCACGCCGATCACAACGAGGCCCGACGCCTTGCGCGTCTTATGCAGCTTCTCCAGCGCCTCGTACTGATAGGTGAAGCCGCAAAAACTCGCTGTGTTCACCACCACCAGCGCATTGCCCTTGTAGTCCCCGAGCAGCAGCGTGCCGCCCTCGATATTGGGGAACCCGAAATCCCATGCCGTCTGCCCGACCTGCGCCCGCGCGGGACTCACGGCGCCGAACACCAGACCAGCAGCGATGATTTCACGACGAGACACTCCAGACATACGATGCGCTCCGCAACACAGGGGACACCGGAAGATAGCACAATCATCCCAAGAGATGGAGGAGGGACCGGCGTTCCTGAAACCCGCAGCCCACTCTAAATGCGCGACAGCGCCTCGAACACGTCCCCCTCGGGCGCGAGCCCACGGATATGGGCGCGATGCCACAGCGCATAGAACAGCAAGGTCCATGCCGCGAACCCATGCCGCCGGCCGTCGGAGCGGCGGAACAGCGCCTCGACCTTTTCCGGATAGGCGATCTCCTGAATGCCGGGCTGCGCCGCCACCAGCTTGCCGAGACGCGCCCCCTGGTTGCCGATCCACTGCCCAATCGGCACCGTGAAGCCCTGCTTGGGCGCGAAGGGCTGCGCCGCCGGGCAATTCTGTTCCAGCCATTTGCGCAGGATCCACTTGCCCATGCCGTTATGGACCTTCAGCGCATCGGGCAGCAGGAACGCGGCCTGCGCCACGCCCTTGTCGAGAAACGGGGTGCGCCCCTCGACAGCATGCGCCATCAGCCCGCGATCGATCTTGATCAGCAGATCATTCGCCAGCCAATCCGCCACATCGATCTCCTGCGCCACCATCAGCCGGGTCCGCCCCGGCCGTGTTGCCTGCGCCTCGGCCGCGAGCATCCCGTCGCGCCAGGCGCCGGGCTGCTCGCGCAAGACGCTCACCCGGTCGAAATTGCCCCGCGTGCGCATCGCCTTGCCGCCCAGCCACCACGGCCGCATCGCCGTGCGATAGCGTCCGTAGCCGCCGAAAATCTCGTCACCGCCCTCACCGGACAGCACGACCTTGACATCCTGCACCGCACGCCGCGCCAGAAACCAGGTTGGGATGATCGCGTAATCCGCGACCGGATCATCGAGACACGCCACGATCTCCGGCAAATGCCGCCAGACCATCGCTTCCGTCACTTCGATCGTCTCGTGCCGCGCCCCGCACGCGCGAGCCACCACGGCGGCCTGCTCGCGCTCATCGGCCGCCCCAGGATGTGCGAATCCGGCGGTGAACGCCAGCACCGGCGTGTCGTTGAGCCGCGCCATGAGGGTCAGCAGGGTTGCGCTGTCGATGCCCCCCGAGAGGAACATGCCGTAGGGGACGTCGGAGCGCTGGTGCAGATCGACGCTCTCCTCCAGCGCCCGATCCAGTCGCACAAGCGCCGCGTCCTGCGAAATCACCTCCGGCGGCCCATCCGGCAAGGCCGCGATCCGTGTCCGCTCGACGATCTGGCCATCCCGGCAATGCAGCGTCTCGCCGGGCAACACCCGGAAGATGCCGGGGATGATCGTCTCTGCCCCGGTGGTGAACTGGATCTGCAACACCTCGTCCCGCGCCGCCGCGCGCACCCGGCGCTGTACCAGCCCGGCAGTGAGCAACGCCTGCGGCTCCGAGGCGAAAGCGATCCCGCCCGGAACCTGTGCGTAGTACAACGGCTTGATCCCGAACGGATCACGCGTCAGCGTGACGGTGCGCGAGGCGCGGTCATGGATCGCGATCGCATACATCCCGCGCAAAGCGCTGGCATAGGCCGCCCCCTCGCGCAGCCACAAATGGAGCGGCGGTTCGCAATCGCTGTTCGATGCGAACGCCACCTGCGGCATTCCCGCGCGCAACGCGCGATAATTGTAGATCTCCCCATTGGCGACCAGCGCCGCAGGCCCCGCGAACAGCGGCTGATCCCCCGTCACCAGGTCGATGATCGACAGCCGGTTGTGGACCAGCACCACGCGCCCCACCAGCGTATGGCCCGACCCGTCCGGCCCGCGATGCGCGATCGAACGGGTCAATGCCGCGATCACCGCCGGATCCGGCGGCGGCGCATCGGGGGATAGAACGAGTCCAGCAATGCCGCACATCAGCCGCGGCCGGCAGAAAGGGTCATTGAGCGCATGGGTTCCCTTAGCATTCCCGCCGCCGCCGTGTCTTGCGAAGTTCGCGCGGCGCGACCACCTCCATGCTATGATCCAGATCGCTCCTCTTCCTGACCGCAGCGTCATCGTCATCACAGGCACCGATCGCGTGGCCTTCCTGCAGGGCCTGGTGTCCAATGACGTCGCCGATACCAATCCAGGCCGTGCCGTCTGGGCAGCCTTTCTCACACCGCAGGGCAAGTGGCTCGCCGATTTTTTCATCCTGGCGGAGGATGATGACCTGCTGCTCGATGTCGAGCGGGCGCAGGCCGACATGCTGCTCACCCAGCTCAGCCGCTTCCGGCTGCGCTCGAAAGTGACGCTGCGGCATGCCGCCGACGAATGCGCGGTCCATGTGGCCTGGAACGGGCGGCCTGAGCCCGCGCCGGGCCTCATCCTCGCTCCCGATCCCCGCCTGGCGGACGCCGGCTGGCGCATCCTCGCGCACAGCTCCGTCGCCACCAACGCAACAGCGGCCGAGTGGAACGCCCACCGCCTGGCGCTCGGCTTGCCCGATGGCTCGGCCGACATGGAAGCCGGCAAATCCGTCCTGCTCGAAGCCGGTTTCGACGAGTTGAACGGGGTATCCTGGTCCAAAGGCTGCTACATGGGCCAGGAACTCACCGCCCGTACCAAATACCGCGGCCTGATCAAGCGCCGCCTTGTCCCTGTCGCCATCGAGGGCGCGCCCCCGCCGCCCGGAACCCCCATCCTGCGCGACGGCGCCGATATCGGCACCATGCGCTCCAGCCAGGACGGACGGGGCCTCGCCACCCTGCGCCTCGACGCCATGTCGGCCGGCGCGCTTGCCTGCGGCCCCGCGACGCTGCATCCGGCGCCCCCGAGTTGGCTTCGGTTGCCCGCTTGATCTCCACGCGCCTGATCTGCACGCGCCTGATCGGCTTGGGGCAACCGAACGCCTGTCATTGCAAATTAATGAGCACTCGGGGGCGGAGAGTGCCACGACAGACTTGACTCCGCCCAGCCCAACCCCTAGATGCGCTGGCACTCCCAATGCGGGAGTGCTAACACCTTGAAACCGCGGCCGGCCGCCTATCGTGCCGTCCGCAAGCACCATTCATGGAGCGATCCGAATGAAGTTCCGTCCCCTGCACGACCGGGTCGTGGTCCGTCGGCTCAAGGCCGAGGAAAAGACTGCCGGTGGCATCATCATCCCCGATACCGCTGCTGAGAAGCCGATGGAAGGCGAGGTCATCGCCGCCGGCGCTGGCGCGCGCAACGAGACGGGCGCCGTCGTGGCGCTCGACGTCAAGGCTGGCGACCGCGTCCTGTTCGGCAAGTGGTCGGGCACCGAAGTCAAGATCGACGGCGAAGAGCTGTTGATCATGAAGGAGTCCGACATCATGGGCATCATCGAGGGCAAGCCGGCGAAGAAGAAGTAATCTCCCGCGCCGCTCGCGCGGGACGGCGAAAGGCACGCTCTTCGCGTGCCGATAGCGTCCAGCTTACCGATACTTCGCCTCCCCTCGCCTGATCCGATACAAACAAGGAAGACACTATCATGGCTGCAAAAGACGTTCGTTTTGGTGGTGATGCCCGCGCCCGTATGCTGCGCGGCGTCGACATCCTCGCCGATGCGGTAAAGGTGACCCTCGGCCCCAAGGGCCGCAATGTTGTCATCGACAAGAGCTTCGGCGCCCCTCGCATCACCAAGGACGGCGTGACCGTCGCCAAGGAGATCGAGCTTTCCGACAAGTTCGAGAACATGGGCGCCCAGATGGTGCGCGAAGTGGCCTCGAAGACCAATGATGTTGCCGGTGACGGCACCACGACCGCGACCGTCCTGGCTCAGGCGATCGTCCGCGAAGGCGCCAAGGGCGTTGCCGCTGGCATGAACCCGATGGACCTCAAGCGCGGCGTCGACAAGGCCGTGGCCGCTGTCGTCGAGGAACTCAAGAAGCGCTCGCGCAAGATCACGACCCAGGCCGAGACCGCCCAGGTCGGTTCGATCTCCGCCAACGGCGAGACCGAGATCGGCAAGATGATCTCCGAAGCCATGCAGAAGGTTGGCAACGAAGGCGTCATCACGGTTGAGGAAGCCAAGGGCATCCAGACCGAACTCGACGTCGTCGAGGGCATGCAGTTCGATCGCGGCTATGTCTCTCCGTATTTCATCACGAATTCGGAGAAGATGATCACCGAGATGGATCAGCCCTACATCCTGATCCACGAAAAGAAGCTGTCGGGCCTTCAGCCGATGCTGCCGCTGCTCGAGAGCATCGTGCAGTCCGGCCGTCCGCTCGTCATCATCGCCGAGGACGTCGAGGGCGAAGCCCTGGCCACCCTCGTGGTGAACAAGCTGCGCGGCGGCCTCAAGGTTGCGGCCGTGAAGGCGCCGGGCTTCGGCGATCGTCGCAAGGCGATGCTCGAAGACATCGCCATCCTCACGGGCGGCCAGGTCATCAGCGAAGATCTCGGCATCAAGCTTGAGACCGTGACGCTCGCCATGCTCGGCAAGGCCAAGAAGATCGTGATCGAGAAAGAGAACACCACGATCGTCGAGGGCGCCGGCAAGAAGGCCGACATCCAGGGCCGTTGCGCGCAGATCCGCGCCCAGGTGGAAGAGACCACCTCGGACTACGACCGCGAGAAGCTCCAGGAACGCCTGGCGAAGCTCGCCGGCGGCGTGGCCGTCATCCGCGTTGGTGGCTCGACCGAAGTGGAAGTGAAGGAGCGCAAGGATCGCGTTGACGACGCCCTGCACGCCACCCGTGCGGCCGTCGAGGAAGGCATTGTTCCGGGCGGCGGCGTCGCTCTGGCTCGTGCCAGCCTGATCCTCGCCAAGTTGAAGGCCGAGAACGAAGACCAGAAGCACGGCATCGAGATCGTCCGCAAGGCGCTCCAGGCTCCGATGCGTCAGATCGCCGAGAACGCTGGCCAGGATGGCGCGGTGATATCCGGCAAGGTGCTCGAGAACGGCGACTACAACTGGGGCTTCGATGCCCAGTCCGGCGAGTTCAAGGACATGGTCAAGGCCGGCATCATCGACCCGACCAAGGTTGTCCGCACGGCTCTGCAGGACGCTGCCTCGGTCTCGTCGCTGCTGATCACCACCGAAGCCATGATCGCCGACAAGCCCGAGCGGAAGGCCCCTGCTGGCGGTCCTCCGGGCGGCGGCATGGGCGGCATGGGCGACATGGACTTCTAAGACGTCCCGTCGCACTTCGCCTGAACGACGAAAGGGGCGGACCGCAAGGTCCGCCCTTTTTTTGATCCTGTCTGGCGAGAGGCGTCCACTACAAATACCGTCGCGATAGAGGAGTGATTGACTCGCTGCCACATTTCTGCGCCAACTCGGAAGTGCAATCGGAATTTCGGCTAGGCTTGCTGCGCTCTCCGTCGGTTCCCGGGTTCAAATCCGGTGCCAGGTGCCTTCAAGACACTCCTAAGGCCCGGTTGTCTGACGTGCCACGTGCTTTTGCGTGGTGCCTGAGACGGAGAAGGTAAGGCAGCTATGGCTACTGGTACTGTTAAGTGGTTCAACACCACGAAGGGCTTCGGGTTCATCATGCCGCAAGACGGGGGCAAGGACGTTTTCGTCCACATCACCGCCGTTCAGGCGGCTGGTCTCCGTGGTTTGAACGAGGGGCAGCAGGTCAGCTACGACGTGGCGATGGAGCGGGGCAAAGCCGCCGCCACCAACCTGAAACTGGCCTGATTATTTAGAGAACAAGGGCAAATCGTCCGGCACCGCGCGGCTCCCAAGGACTGGCATGCGCCAGGCAATCCGCGGGAGTCGTTGTCGTTTCCGGATCAAGCGATTGCTCCTGACCTAAAACGACTATATCACGCAACCCGCCGCGGGACGCCGCAGCGGACCCAACACTCCCAGGAGTACTCTACGAATGGCTATCGGCACTGTTAAGTGGTTCAACACCACCAAGGGTTTTGGCTTCATCATGCCGCAGGACGGCGGCAAGGATGTGTTCGTGCACATCACGGCCGTGCAGGCCGCCGGCCTGCGTGGCCTGAACGACGGCCAGAAGGTCAGCTATGATGTTGCCATGGAGCGCGGCAAGGCCGCCGCCACCAACCTCAAGCTCGCCTAATCCGGCTTGACGAAAGCGAGGGCCGCTCCCGCTTCGGCGGGGCGGCCCTTTTCTTTGCCCGCGCCCTGGGCAATGCTTCTTCCATGTTTACCCTCCCCGAGCTCGAAGCCGCCGCCGCCCTCGTTCATGCGGCATTTCCCCCCACCGCCAGCTACGCCTGGCCCCTGCTTGCTGCGCGTACCGGCAGCGAAATCTGGGTCAAGCATGAAAACCACACTCCGACCGGCGCTTTCAAGGTCCGTGGCGGCATCACCTACTTTGACCGCCTGAAACGCGACCGCCCCGACGTCCGGGGCGTTGTCTCCGCCACGCGCGGCAATCATGGCCAATCCCTCGCTTATGCCGGGGCCCGCGCCAAGGTTCCCGTCATTATCGTTGTCCCGCTCGGCAACAGCACCGAGAAAAACGCCGCCATGCGCGCCCAAGGCGCCACTCTTGTCGAACACGGCGAAGACTTCGACGCTGCCCGCATCCATGCCCGCGCCCTCGCCGAACGAGACAACCTCGAATTCGCCCCTTCCTTCGCCCCCGACCTCGTCGTCGGAGTTGCCACCTGGGCCCTTGAACTGTTCCGCACCGCGCCGCCGCTCGACGCCCTCTATGTCCCGATCGGCCTCGGCTCGGGAATCTGCGGCGCTATCATGGCGCGCGACCTGCTCGGCCTGAAAACCGAAATCATCGGCGTCCAATCCACCGGTGCCCCTTCCTACGCGCTCTCCTTCGCTGCCGGCCGTGTCGTCGAAACCCAGCGCGCCGACACCAACGCCGATGGCATGGCCACCCGGATTCCTGACGCCCAGGCCCTCGCCATCATCCGCGCCGGCGCCTCCCGTATCATCACCGTCACCGACGATGAAGTCGCTCACGCCATCCGCGCTTACTGGACCGATACCCATAACTTGGCTGAAGGCGCCGGCGCTGCCCCCCTCGCAGCCCTGATGCAAGACAACCGCAAAAACCAACGCCTCGGCACAGTTCTCTGCGGAGGCAATATCGACCTGGAATTGTTCCAGCGCTGGGTGCTCGGAGGGACCGGCACGTAAACAAGCCGGCCCTCCGCCCCAAGCTGGTCTTTGATCAGATGACACTGAAGCAGGGCGGTCGCCCCCACCCACCTCCCGTAAAGGCCATAAGAGGCGTCCTTTACGGGGCGTGAACGATTATTGGGTGGGTTTCTTAAGGCGGCTCTGCAGCCCAGTGGGGCTCGCGCGGAAATGGGTCAATGACCGGTCTGGATGACGCATCCGCCAGGACAGGGCGCGCTGGGCATAATGGCGCACCACGCTCTCATAGGCTGGATCGGCGGCCAGATTGTGGAACTCGTCGGGATCGCGCGTGAGGTCGAACAGCAGGGGCGGCAGGGCTGCGAAATGGACATATTTCCATTGCGCGTCCTGGATCACCAACAGGCTTGCCTCGTCCATGCCGAGGCCGAGATCGGTTTCGGCGCGGGAGTGGAAGGTGTCACGGAAATCAAACTCGTAGTGCAGCGCGTCGCGCCAGTCGGCCGGGCGGCTGCCGTGGATCAGGGGCAGCAGGCTCGCCCCGTCGCAGGCCGGCGGGATGTCGGCGCCGAGCCAATCGAGCATTGTGGGCATCAGGTCGACGCTCTCGCTGTAGGCGTCCTCGATCCGGCCGGCCTGGTCGGCGGCATCGGGGTCACGGATGACAAGGGGGATACGAAAGCTCGAGTCATGGAAGCCGATTTTGCCGAGCAGATAGTGATCGCCGAGTTGTTCCCCGTGATCTGAGGTGAAGATCACCAGCGTGTCGTCCCACAGCTTCTGCGCGTCCATCAGGGCGAACACCTCGCCAAGGCAGTCATCGACCTCGGCGATCATCCCGCAATAGGTTGCGCGCATCTGACGGACCGTGGCCTCATCCATGTCGGCCGCCATGCCCTCGCCACCGCGGAAGAAACTCGCCTGGCGGGTATTGCGGAGATAGTGATCGAGCAGCGGATGCAGGGTGGCCTCCGCGCCGGGCGTGGCCGCCCGAACAGGCGGCGGCATGTCCTCGGCTCGATACATGTCATTGTAGGGGGCGCTGACCACGAAGGGCGGGTGTGGCCGGTAGTAGCCGAGATGAAGGAAGAACGGTTTGCCGTTGCGGCCCTTGAGGTAGGTGAGCGCTTTTTCGGTGAAGAAGGCGCTGTCGGAGAGATGGCGCGGCACGCGGGCGGGCTGGGTGGTGGCGCCGGTCAGCGTGTCTTCGCCTTCGGGCAGCCATATGTCGTCGCGGTTGGCGGGCACCTCGAAGCCTTTCTGCGCGAGCCAGCCGAAATAGCCGTCATGGTCGGGGCCGAACTCGCCGACCGGGCGCCAGCCCTCCATGGTGTCGCCGAGATTGAGGAATCGGGGGTCGGCTGCGGCGGTGGTGCGCGGATCCGGGGGGGTTGTGGTGTAGCCGATCAGCGCGGGATCGTGGCCCGCCGCCCGCGCAGCCTGCGGCAGCGTGACATGGCGGCGATCAAGCGGCACCCAGTTCTGCACCTGGCGGTGGTTCATCAAGTAGAGCCCGGTATGCAGGCTCGCCCGCGCCGGACCGCAGGGCACGGCGGTGGTCACATGATTGCGGAACGTCACGCCTTCGCGGCACAGGCGGTCAAGGTTCGGCGTGCGCAAATGGGTTGCACCGAGATGCGGCACGTGATCGGCGCGCCACTGGTCGACGACGATAAGCAACACATTGCGCGGCCGCCGTGGTTGAGTGGACATGGTCTCTCTCCTGGTTTGGCACCCGACGTAGACGCTGCGTGCTGCATCTTGATGACAGCAGCATTGCTGATCGATGAAGCCATCGGATCTGCGCTGTCATCATTTTTTCACTTGGCGACGGACGGTCGCCCCGCCATCGAGGGGACCCATTCGGAGTGTGCTTGATGATCACCAAACGTCTACTCGTCGCCCTAATTCTCGCCCTGCCGCTGCCCTCTATGGCTGGGCCGCCATACCTTACGGCAGAGATGCTCGACCTCACGCTCCTCCTACCCCCGCCGCCCCCGGCCGGCGGTGCTGTCGAGAAAGCAGAGATCGAGGCTGTGATTGCCGTGCAGCGCGCCGCCAGTCCGGAGCGCATCGCACTTGGCGCGCGCGACGCGGCGGAGGATGTCTTCACCATGTTCGCCAGCGTCATGGGCGCGGCTTTCGCTCCGGCCAATCTGCCTGTCGCCTCCGTGTTCTTTGAGCGCGTCGGCGAATCGGAAGACGAGACGGTCGACCCTGCAAAGAAGAAGTTCGCGCGGCAGCGCCCCTGGATCGCTTCGAGTGAGGTCAAGGTGCTCGGCCCGTCCACGAAGTCTGGCTCGTGGCCGTCGGGTCACACCACGCGAAGCACGTTGGAGGCCATCATCCTCGCCGCCATGGTGCCGGAGAAGCGTGAGGCAATTTGGGCGCGGCAATCCGAATATGCACAGAGCCGGGTGATTATCGGCATGCACTACCCGCTCGATCTGGTGGTCGGCGGCCGTGCCGGAACTGCGATGGCGACGGCCATGTTCGCCGATCCTGCGTTCCGCGCTGATTTTGACCGCGCCCGGACGGAAGTTCGCAAAGCGCTTGGCCTGTAGAGCCGGATGATTTTTGGCGGAATCGTCAAAAGTCTGAATCAGGCGAGCCAACAGAGAGTGAGAGTGGGATGCCTTCGCCGATCGGAAGGCATCCCACTCCAGAGAATGATCCGATCCCCTCGGTTCGTACCTGGGCGATTGCGGAAATCAAATAAAATCGACGGGAACCCTCAAGGCCATGACCGGACAAAGTCCGATGGTCTGTTGTGCGAAGCGCGGTGCCGAACAGTTCGGGCATGGCACATCAATGGCTTAGAGCCTGATGATTTTTGGTGGAATCACCAAAAATCTGAATCAGGCGATCAAACAAAGAGTTAGAGCGGGATGCCTTCGCAATCAGAAGGCATCCCGCTCTAAAGCCCCCTCAACACCGACGAACCCTTACGCTCCACCGATGATGAGGGATGTGACCGGCCGCAGCGCTGCGATGCACTCAGCAGCAGAAACGAGCCGCACACGCTGGCTCGTCAATCACCCTCCAAGCCGCAGCGTCAGCGAATTTCGCGATGGATCAGTTCGGCGTCGCGCCATGGGCTCGGCGTCAACGATGCTTCCGCGACCATGCGGCCATTATCGGGGCGATCGTAGATGAAGCCGTTCGTCGGATAGACGGTGCCGCCGTAGTCGCCGGTATGGCCAACGCCCACACGGACACGGCTCCAGTCATTGTTGTCGGAAACGTCGATGACCGGGATGCTTTTGAACACATTGCCCTTCGTCGCACCCGGGCCCCGCCAGTTCGCATGGTCGATTTCGACCATTCGGCTGTCGACCACGCGGGTGACAACCGCAACATGGCCGAGGCGCATGCCGCCGGTATTGCGGAAACTCATCACCGATCCGGCTTCCGGCAAATTGCCGCGGGCAAACTGGCCGGCCGCATTGTCCCACCAATCCTTGGCGTTGCCCTTGATATCAATCCCGGTCAACGCGCGGGCGTAGGGGACGCAACTGATCCCGGCAGCGCGGGCTGCATAAACCACCTTGCTGCTTTTGAGCGGCGAGGATTTGCTGGACTGTAAGGCGGGGCTCTTCTTGATCGGTGTTGATACCGTCGCGGCGTGGGCAGGCACGATCTTGGCGACGGGCTTCTTTTGGGCGGTCGTCGCCGCACCAGCCGGCAGGGACATGCAAAGAGCAAGCACCATGGTGATACCGAAGGCTGCGCGCATCGCACCCGAACCTCCCATCGCCCACTTCGTCATACCTATGTCCTCTCCAACGTCTCCGTCTTGTTTCCGATTGCTACGCACGCGTGAGCATGGCAAGCGGTCACGGCGAAATCAGCACCGCAGTTATGCGAATTCGTAATTTCTGGCTGTGGATAACGCGATTCGTCAGGAAATTTTGCCTGTTTTCCACATCGAAAGATCCGATCGTGGCAAATTTGCTGCGTGTGGCGAATCAGCCACAACTTGCGATCATACCGATCGCCAATCCTGTCGTTGGTATTGCGCACTATAAATACAAACGGCGGCGAAGGGCTCCGCCGCCGTTCATAACGTCTTGCGTCGAGACTACTTGCAGGCGGTGACCATGATTTCAACGAGCAGACGCGGATCGGCCATGTTGGCCTCCACACAGGCCCGCGCCGGGGCGCCGTCCTTGGGCAGCCAGGCCGACCACAGCTTGTTCATGGCGTCACGATCGCGAATGTCCTTGAGCCAGATCTGCGCCTGCAGCACGCGGGTCTTGTCGGTGCCATGCGTTTCCAGCAATTCGTCGATCAGTGCCAGCACCTGCGCAGTCTGGCTTTCGATGCCTTGCGAAGGGTCCTTCGCCGTGCAGCCCTGCAGAAATACGAAGCCATGGTATTCAACGGCCTTGGCGAGGATCGCGTTCGGCTCGGTGCGGATGATTTTGCTCATATCCCAGGTCTCCCCCGATTGGTTGATAGGGGGCGGTTGTAAGGCGGCCACGATGCCGCGGCAAGCCTGCCCGCTGCTGCGCCTTGGCCTGTCGCACAATCCATGCCGCCACTGGTTCCACTTCCGTCGATCGCGCTCTATCGGCGCGCGGATGTCCCGTGCCATCCTTGGTCGTGCTGAAATAGGGGATATCATGTTTCTCAACGAATTCGCCGCGGGCCACGCGCCGCATGACATGACCGGCAGCCCCGAATTCGCCAGCCTGCAATCGAGCGCGACCGATTTGGGCATCCCCTTCGCCGAGGGCACGCGCTACCGCTCCCACAACATCGTCCTGCGCCATCACCGCTTCCATTTCCTGGAATGGGGCGCCATCGACGCCCCGCCCGTCGTGCTGCTGCATGGCGGCCACCAATCCGCCCATGCCTGGGACCTGGTGAGTCTCAGCCTCGCGCGGCACTTTCGGGTTCTGGCGCTCGACCAGCGCGGCCATGGCGACAGCGAATGGGCCCGCGATGTCGACTACTCCAATCACACGATGTCGCTGGACGCCGAGGCCTTCATCGCAGCGCTCGGGCTCGAACGGCCCGTGCTGGTCGGTCACTCCATGGGGGGGCGCAATGCGATGCTGCTGGCCCATCGCGCTTCGGTCGCTCTGCGCGGCTTGGTCGTGGTCGATATCGGCCCCGAGATTTCCGAGAAGGGCCGCCACTCCATCGCCGGTTTCGTGCGCGCCAACGAGGAATTCGATGACCTTGAGGCCTTCATCGCAAACGTCCAGAAATACGATGCCTACCGCTCCCGCGCCCATATCGAACGGACCGTAAAATATAACATGCTGCAACGGCCCGACGGCAAATACATCAGCAAGTGCGACCCCGCCCCACGCCGCCTCGGCCTGCTCGCCGGGAGCCGCCTGCAGGATAATCTGACGCTTGCGGCCGTCCCCGGCCTATCGCTGCCCACCTTGGTGGTGCGCGGCGCGAACTCCAACATCCTGGAGCCTGATGCGGCCGAACGGTTTCGCGATGCGCTGCCGCACGGCGAACTCGCGACCATCGCGGATTGCGGCCACAACGTCGCATCACAGAACACGAAGGGCTTCCTGGCGGCACTGGCGCCATTCCTCGCGGCGCAACTGGGCTAACCCAGCGACAACCGCGGAAAACGAAGCGGGGGCCGAAGCCCCCGCCCCTCAATCTCAGCCGGCGTTCGCCTTGTCCAGGATAGGCTGGAACGTCTCGGTTGCCTTGGTCAACTCAGCCGCGGCATCCGCGCCGCCGAGGATGTTGGTCAGACCAACGCCGATCGTGTCGCGGAATTCCGTCACCGGCACGATCACCGGCAGACCGGCGCGCGCGATGCTCAGGCTGGTCAGCGTCGCCTCGAACCAGTCCTTGGGGAACTTGCCGTTCTTGATCACGTCCGGATCGGCATAGGCGCTCGCCCGCGGCGGTGTGCCGGCGCCTGAACGCAGGATTTCCTTGTGCGACTCCTTGCCGGCGGCAAACTGGCAGAAATACCACGCAGCCTTCTTGTTTTTGGCGCCTGCCGGCACGCCGATGCCGTCAATGAACGTCGCCGTGTTGTGCGCCTTGGGGCCCCTTGGCACGGCGGCGAAGCCGACCTTGTCCGTGATGCGGGATTTCGCAGGATCCAGCAGCGGGGCCGAGAAGCCGATACCGTCGAGCCACATCGCGGCACGACCCTGCATGAAGCTGGTTTGTGCTTCGTTCCAGTTGAAGCCGACGTTGCCCGGCGGGGCGCAATCGCGCATCAGCTTCTGGTAGAACTTCGCCGCCTCGATCGCTGTCGGTGTCGAGGTGAGCAGCTTCTTGCCGTCCGGCGTCACCGTCTCCTGGTCGAAGCCGAGCAGGAACGTGTCATAAAGCACGACGTTGGCGTTCTTGAGCCCGCGGCCGACGAAGCCATACTGGCCCTTGGCGGGATCGGTCATCTTCTTGGCCATGGCGTAGAGTTCGTCGAACGTCTTGGGCGGGCCGCTGAAGCCAGCTTCGGCCAGCATGGCCTTGTTGTAGAACAGGATGAACAGATCCTGATTGTAGGGCACCGCGGTGATTTTGCCATTTGCCGCGGTCGCCACTGCCATGGAGGGCTTGGAGAAATCGGCCAGATCGAAATCCGGATTCGTCAGCGTCGGGTTCCTGATGTAGGGGCCAAGGTCTTCCATCCAGTTCGCTGCCTCGACCTGACGCTTCTGCACATGCATCGCGATCTGGAGCACATCGAAGCTGGGATGGCCCGAGGCCAATTCGAGGGCCGCTTTCGGCCGTTGCTGCTGCTCGGGGATCTGCTCGAAGCCGACGCGAATGCCGGTCTTTTCCTCGAACGCCTTGAGGCTCGCCTTGGCGATATCGGCACGCGGCGAAAGCTGGTAGTTGACCTCGATCTTCTGGCCCTTGAATTGCTTCCAATCGAAAGCCTCGGCAGCGCCGACTTTTTCGACGATGGCTGGCGCGGCAAGCACGCCGGCTGAAACTTGCAGGAGTTGGCGACGACGCAGCATATGCGAATCCTCCGGGTTGGCGGGCTTCTAAGAAGCCCTTACCGCTATCCTAGAACGCCGCGCGCGCCTGTGAAAGCCAGATCGCTAAAAGCCAGAACGGTGAAAGCCGGATCAATCGTCCCGGTGCACGCGTTCCATGCGTTCGTGGCGCTCCTGCGCCTCGATCGACATCGTGGCGATCGGCCGTGCTTCGAGGCGGCGAAGACCGATCGGCTCCCCGGTTTCCTCGCAGAACCCGTAGCTTCCGCCTTCAACACGCTGCAATGCCTGGTCTATTTTGGAGATCAGCTTGCGCGCCCTGTCACGGGTGCGCAGTTCAAGCGCCCGGTCGGTTTCAACGCTGGCACGATCGGCGATATCCGATTCATGGATGCCCCCTTCTGAGAGGCTTGCCAGCGTACCATCGGCATCGCGCAGGAGTTCGGCGCGCCATTTCAGCAATTTCTGCCGGAAGTACTCGGCCTGCAGCGGATTCATGAACGCCTCCTCATCGGAGGGCCGGTAGTCCGGGGGCAGTGTAACCATCATCGGTGTGGCGTTCCTGCGTCGTTTCAACTCTGCTCCGCCACAGGGCGTAGGGGCGAGATTGCGGCGGCTTATACCGACGCCTGCGGGTGGCGCCAAGGGGTTGTGAACAAAATGTCAAACGATGTTGCGTGGTTTCATCACGCCGTTCTGTATCGCGCCAATTCGACCATCGCTCGCAGCCTTATAGCGGCCACAGCATCAGCCAGGCCCGGATCCCGCGCCGGCCCCGGCGCGTTTGACGCGGCGGCAGACAGTGCCTCCAGCAGATCGGGCTGCCCGCCCTCACCCAGCAATGCCCGGTGCAAGGCATCGAGATGCTCGAGCAGAGCCCGCCCGTAGTGCCGCGCTTCCCGATCCTCAATCGGCTCCCCGCCGGATTGCAGGGCGATCAATGCAGCAAGGCTGCCAACACCGTCGGGCGCGGCGACCCGGGCCTCGGCAATTCCCTCCTCGCTGACCGCAAAGCCACCGGGGCGGCGCCTGGCCGGGGCGCGCTGGATCGTGCCGATAGCCGGGTTGGCAGAAATGATCAGCGACATCTCAACCACACCCGCCTCGGCACGAGGCGCCGCGCGGCACTTTTTGCCGACCCAAAATGGATGTCGAATGGCGGAAATCAGCCAGGCTCAAGTGGCACATCGCTTGCGTCTTCCACATCGTGATGAAGCGAATGTGGCAGGCAATGGTTTATACTTGGCTACGATGCGGCGGTTTTTTGGCCTTGACCGTGATTTTTCTGAACCTCCTCGGCGGGGCGGCGGCGGCCCAAGTGCGCATCAAGGATATCGCCGATGTCGAGGGTGTCCGCGACAATCAACTGGTTGGCTATGGGCTGGTCGTCGGCCTCAATGGCACTGGCGACAAGCTCGATTCGGCCGTTTTCACCCGCCAATCCCTGATCGGCATGCTGGAGCGTCTCGGCGTTAACACCCGGGACCAGGAAAGCAAGCTCCAGACCAAGAACGTCGCCGCCGTGATGGTGACGGCCAATCTCCCCGCCTTCGTGCGCAGCGGCAGCCGGATCGATATCGCGGTCTCCGCCCTTGGTGACGCCAAGGACCTGACCGGCGGCACTTTGCTCGTCACGCCCCTGCTGGCCGCCGATGGCGAGGTCTACGCAGTGGCACAAGGTGCGATCGCCACGGCCGCCATCGCAGTGCGCGGGGCCAATGCCTCCGTTACCCGTGGTGTGCCAACCGCCGGGCGCATCGCCAATGGCGCCACGGTCGAAAAGGAAGTCGGCTACCAGATCGCCACCAAAACTGCGCTGCGCCTGGGCCTGCGCAACCCCGACCTCACCACCGCAAGGCGTATCGCCGCTGCCATCAACACCGCCCTCGGGTCCAGCGCGGCCAAGGCGACCGACCCACGCAGCGTGCTCATCGATCTTGCCGGGCGCGATGTGATCGAGGCTCTGGCGCGGATCAGCGAGTTGCGGGTGCAGCCCGACAGCGCCGCCATCGTCGTGATCGACGAAGCGAGCGGCACCATCGTGATGGGCAGCAACGTCCGTGTCAGCACCGTCGCCATCGCCCAAGGCAACCTGACCATCCGCATCACCGAAACCCCCGAGGTCAGCCAGCCCGGTCCCTTTTCAAACGGCACGACCACGACAGTCGGGCGCACCAACGTCCAGATCGATGATTCGTCAGACAGGAAGCTCGGCATCCTCAACGCCAACGTCACATTGCGCGACCTCGTCGCCAGCCTGAATTCGCTCGGCGTCGGTCCGCGCGACATGATCACCATTCTCCAATCGATCAAGGCGGCAGGTGCCTTGCAGGCGGAATTGCAGGTCCGATGAACATCACCCCATCCTCCCCCCCCGACACACCGCAACGCGCCACAGCAGAGGGCCAGAAAGCCTGGAAAGCAGCACAGGAATTCGAGTCGATGGCGCTTGGCGCCCTGCTGCAGCCGATGTTCGAAACCGTCCAAACCAATGGCGGCAACAAGCCCGGCGGCGGCATGTTCGGCGGCGGTGCCGGCGAGGAGATGTGGCGGCCGATGTTTGTGCAGGCCATCGCCAAGCAGATGGCTGGCCATGGCGGGATCGGCCTGGCCGTTCCGGTCTTCAACCGCATGCTGCAAATGCAGGAAGCACAGCGAGGGACATCGACATGACACCGGGCCTGATTGACGCAATCGAAACCGTGATACGGATCATGGAGCATGAAAACACCGCCCTTCTGGCGATGGACCTGCGGGCAGCCGCCGCGCTGACGAACGAAAAACGCGAAGCGGTCGCCCGCCTTGCCGCCCTGCGACCCACTGCCTTGCGGGACCCTCGCCTGCGCCCGGCATTTGAACGGATGGAGCAGCTGTCGCGGATAAACCAATCCCTCCTCAGCCGCGGCCTCGCCGCCCAGGGCCGCGTGATCAACCTGCTCGCTGCCGCCGCCCAAACCGCCCGCGCCACCCGCCCCGGCCAGGCGGCCCGCTACACTGGACTTGGCCGCCACGCCCAGACTGCCGCGCCGGCGATCGCAATTTCGACCCGGGTTTGAACGGAAATCCGCCACCGTGCCCCTGGCCTTCCCGCTGCCGCAGTGCTACGGCCCCGGACATGCAATCCGACAACGATGATGCGATCTGGCCGGATGTTCTGGCGCGTGCGCCCCATGCGGCGTCCGCCTTGCCGCTCTACGCCCCGCTGCTCGACGGGCCCGTTGTGCTCGGTCGCATCGCCCAGACGCTGGACAGCAAAATCGCCACCACGAACGGCGCCTCTTTTTGGATAAGCGGGCCCGCCGATATCCGCCACACCCATCGCCTGCGCGCCTTGTTTGATGCCGTTGTGGTCGGCGCCGGCACCATCCGTGCCGATGACCCTCTGCTTACCACCCGGCTTTGCGCCGGCCCCTCCCCGGTGCGCGTCGTGCTCGACACCGAACGCAGCCTCGGCACCGCCTATCGCGTTTTCACCGATGGGCCCCCGACCTTGTTGGCCTGCGCGGCCGACCGTGCGAGCGAAACACACGGCAGCGCTCAGGTCATCAGCCTCCCGCGCGCCGGACGCGGCCTCGATCTCACAGCCCTGCTCGCCGCCCTGCGCGCGCGCGGACTGGCCCGTGTCTTCATCGAAGGCGGCGGCGTGACGGTATCGCGCTTTCTCGCTGCCGGCGTGCTCGATCGCCTGCACGTCACGATCGCCCCGCTTCTGCTCGGCGATGGCGTGCCGGCCTTCACCTTGCCCGGCGTGGCCCGCCCGCAGGATGGGCTGCGCCTCGACTGGACCCTCCATCGTCTTGGCGCCGATATTCTGCTCGACATCCCCTTGACCCCGGCCCGCGCATGAAAACCCGCGCCTTCTGGACCATCGCCCCCGGTGTCGGCGAACTGCGGGACGAAGCCCTGCCGGCGCCGTTGCCTGATGAAACCCGGATCCACGCCCTGGCCAGCGGCATCTCGCGGGGTACCGAAGCCACGATCTTCGCCGGCCATGTTCCTTCGAGCCAGTTCGACACCATGCGTGCGCCCCTCATGGCCGGAGATTTCCCCTTCCCCGTCAAATACGGCTACGCCCTGGTCGGGCGCACCGACGTTGGCACGCGCGTGTTCGTGCTTCACCCGCACCAAGCCGTCTGCAACGCTCCGGCCGCGATGTGCATTCCCCTCCCCGCAGCCCTGCCCACACACCGCGCCGTGCTGGCGGCCAACATGGAAACCGCGCTCAACATCGCGTGGGACGCAGCACCCCTGGCCGGCGAACGCATGATGGTGGTCGGCGCCGGTGTCGTCGGTCTGCTCACCGCCTGGCTCCTAGCCCGCACCCCGGGCGCCGATGTGGCCGTGATCGACATCGATCCCGCGCGGCGAAGCCTGGCCGAAGCCTTTGGCTGTCGCTTCGCCCCCCCCGACGCCGCCCCCGCGGATCGCGAACTCGTGGTCCACACTTCCAGCACCGAAGCCGGCCTGCGCACCGCCCTTGCCGCCGCTGCCTTCGAGGCCCGCATCATCGAGGCCAGCTGGTTTGGCGACCGCGCCCCCGCTTTGCCCCTTGGCGAAGCGTTCCATGCCCGCCGCCTGCGCCTCATCGCCTCCCAGGTCGGCGCCGTCTCGCCCGCCATGCGGGGCCGGCGCAGCCACGGCGAACGCCTCGCCATGGCGCTTGACCTGCTGGCTGACCCGGTGTTCGACAGGCTGCTCGATACCGTCGTCCCCTTCGCCGATCTCCCGCGCCGCATGCCCGGCCTGCTCGCCGGCGGCCTGTGCCATATCGTCACCTATGAGGAATAACCCATGTTCAGCCTGACGGTTTGCGACCACATCATGATCGCCCACAGCTTCTCCGGCGCCGAATTCGGCCCCGCGCAGAAACTCCACGGCGCCACCTTCGCCGTGGAGGCCGAATTCCGCGCCCCCCGGCTCGATCACCTCAACCTGCTGATCGACATCGGCCTCGCCAAGGTCGAACTGCGCAAAGTGCTCGACACGGTCGATTACAGCAATCTTGACGAAAAGCCCCAGTTTGCAGGCCAAAACACCACCACCGAATTCATGGCCCACCACATCCATACCCTGCTCAGCGCCGCTCTGCGCGACGGCCGGATGGGCGATGGCGGCAAGGCCGTCACCGGGCTCAAGGTGCTGCTGCGCGAAAGCCCGGTCGCCTGGGCGGCCTATGAAGGGGCGGTGGCGTGAGCCGGATCGCCTTCCTCGTCCCCGGCCGGCTCGATACCATCTCCGGTGGCTATGGCTATGACCGTGCGATCATCGCCGCGCTGCGCAGCCTTGGTCATACCATCGACACCGCCGAACTCCCCGGCACGCATCCGCTGCCTGACGCCGCTGCGATCGCCGCTGCCCGCGCCGCCTGGGACAGTCTCGCGCCCGATGCCATCCCCGTGATCGACGGCCTAGGCCTGCCCGCCTTCGCCGACTGCGCCCCCGCGTTCGCCGCCCGCCACACCGTTGGCCTGATCCATCACCCGACCGCGCTCGAAGCCGGCCGCACCGATGCCGCGCGAGACCAGCTGCGTGCCAGCGAACTGCGCCTCTTCCCCGCCCTGCCTCGCATCATCGTCACCTCTGACGCCACGGCGATCCGTCTGGCGCAGGATTTCGGCGTCGATTCGGAGCGCATCCGCGTCGTCGTCCCCGGCACCGCCCCGGCCCCGCGCTGCGCCGGATCGGGTGGCCCGGGCTGCACCATCCTCTCTCTGGGCGCCTTCATTCCGCGCAAGGGGCATGACCTGCTGATCCGCGCCCTCGCCCGCCTGTTCGACCTGGATTGGACTCTGCTCATCGCAGGGCCGGGTATCGACTCCCCCCATGCCCAGTCCTTGCGCGCTGTGGCGGAGGAACTCGGAGTCACCCACCGCGTCACCTTCCTTGGCGCAGTCCTCGAGGCTGAGCTCGACGCCTTGTGGGCCCGCGCCGACATCTTCGCCCTCGCCACCCAGTTCGAGGGCTACGGCATGGCCATCGCCGAGGCCCTGCGCCGCGGCTTGCCCGTCGCCGTCACCAACGGCGGGGCTGCGGGCGCGCTGGTGACGCCAGAAGCCGGGATCGTCTGCGAAGTTGGTGACCTCGTGACGTTCTCAAAAGCGATCCGTCGCCTGATCTTTGACCGACCCCTGCGCGCTGCCGCCGCGGATGCCGCCTGGGCCATCGGCCAGGTCCTGCCGGATTGGCCGCAACAGGGCGCTGCCTTCGCCGCCGCCCTGCGCTGAGAAGGATCATGGCATGACCGAGACCTTCGACGCCGGCTGGCTTGACCTGCGCGAACCGTTCGACGCGGCCGCCCGCCACCCTGGACTGGCCGAACGCTTCATCGCCGCCCTGCCGCCGCAGCCCGTCATCATGGATCTCGGTGCCGGTGGTGGCAGCCTGTTCCGCTGGCTCGCACCGCGCATCGGCGGCGACCAAGCCTGGCTGCTGGTTGATGCCGATGCTGGCCTGCTCGAACATGCCCTCAACGTCACCGCTGCCTGGGGCGCCGCCCAAGGCTTCGCCGTCCGGGCCACCAGCGGCCTGATGCTGCGCACGCCGGGCGGGATCTGGCGGATCGGCGCCAAGGTGGCCGACCTTGCGGACGTCGCACCGCTCGACATCGGTGCAGCCGACGGTGTGGTGTGCAGCGCCTTGCTCGATCTGGTTTCACCGAACTGGATCACCGCGCTGGCAGGCGAAGTCACCGGCCCCGTCCTCGCCTGCCTCAATGTCGATGGCCACGACATGATGCTGCCCCGCCACGCCGCCGATCGCACCATCACCACAGGCTTCCGACGCGACCAGTCCCGCAACAAGGGGTTCGGCCCCTCCGTCGGCCGTCATGCCGAGGGCTTCTTCCAGGCCGCTTTCGCCGACGAGGGTTTCGCCGTCAGCACTGCCGCCTCGCCTTGGCACATCCCGGCTGGCGCCGCACAGATGCTCTCTGCCTTGGTTGACGGCCATGCCACCGCCGCCGCGCGCTGGATGCCCTCATCGCGCGGCACGATCACGGCCTGGCGAAAATCACGCCTGCGCCAGATCGCAATCGGACGGCTTGCCATGCGGATCGGCCACCGCGATCTTCTCGCCGTGCCGCTTGATGCGCACGGCGGCTGATCGACTCGCTTTTATTGTTTGGGAGACCCTGCCATGGCGCTGCTCGGATGCATCGCGGATGATTTCACCGGCGCGACCGACCTCGCCGCCATGCTCGTCAAAGGCGGCATGCGCGCCGTCCAACTCATCGGCGTCCCCGGCCATGACGACCCGGTACCCGCTGCCGATGCCATCATCGTCGCCCTCAAATCCCGCACCGCAGCGCCGGGCGACGCCGTTGCCGAAAGCCTCGCCGCGCTGGCCTGGCTCAAGCGCGCGGGTTGCCGTCAATTCTTCTTCAAATATTGCTCAACCTTCGATTCCACCGAACACGGCAATATCGGCCCCGTCGCCGAAGCTTTGTCCGACGCGCTCGGAACCGGCTTCGCGCTGGCCTGCCCCGCATTCCCTACCAATGGGCGCACCGTCTATCAGGGCCATCTGTTCGTCGGCGGCGCCCTGCTCAACGAAAGCGGCATGGAGAAGCATCCGCTCACGCCGATGACCGACGCCAACCTGGTGCGCGTCCTCTCCCGCCAATGCCAAGGCACTGTCGGCCTGGTGCCTTTCGCGACGGTGAACAACGGCCCCGCTGCCATCCGCGGCGCGATGACCGCCCTCAAGGAACAGGGACGCCGCTTCGCCATCGTCGACGCCGTCACCGATGCGCATCTGCGCGCGATCGGCGAGGCCGCCGAGAACCATGCCCTCATCACCGGCGGCTCCGGCGTCGCCCTTGGTCTGCCCGAAAATTTCCGCCGCGCCGGCCTGCTCGTCGCCAGCGATGCCGCCGCCCTGCCCAGCCTCGATGGCCATGCCGCCGTCCTCGCCGGCTCCTGCTCGCGCGCCACCCTGTTCCAGATCGGCAACGCCCGCAGCCAGGTGCCGACCCTGGAACTCGACGCCCTCGCCACGCCCGACGCCGCAGCCCTCGCCGCGGAGGCGATCGCGTGGGTGAAGGGCCGTCTCGGCGCCATTCCTGTGGTGATCGCCGCCAGCGCCCCGCCCGAAAAAGTCGCCGCCCTGCAGGCCCGGCTCGGCCGCGAGGCCGCGGGCGCACTGATCGAAGAGACCCTCGCCACCATCGCCGCCGCCCTGGTCGAACAAGGCGTCCGCCGCCTCGTCGTGGCCGGTGGCGAGACCTCGGGCGCCGTCGTCACCCGGCTTGGCGTCCGCTCGCTGCGGATCGGCCGCGAAATCGACCCCGGCGTGCCCTGGACCTATGCCGAGGGCAACGGCGTGCCGCTGATGCTGGCGCTGAAATCCGGCAATTTCGGCGCGCCCGACTTCTTCACCAAAGCCTTCGCGGCCCTGGCGTGATGGACGAACCGGCAACGCGCGCCCTTCTTGCCGAACTCGGTCGCAGCCTGTTCGCGCGCGGCTTCTCGGTCGGCAGCGCCGGCAATATCTCGGTGCGGTTGCCCGATGGCTACCTGATGACGCCGACCAACTCCTCCCTCGGCCGCCTCGACCCCGCGCGGATTGCCAAGCTTGATGACGACTTCCGCCATATCGACGGCGATCCGCCATCCAAGGAAGTGTTCATGCACCGCGCGATGTATCGCGGCCGCGCGGCAGCGGGCGCGCCGGTCGGTGCGGTGGTGCATTTGCATTCCACCATGGCCACCGCCGTCGCCTGCCTTCCTGACATCGACCCCACCAACCCGATCCCCCCGTTGACGCCCTATTTCGTCATGCGCGTCGGCCGTGCCATGCCGGTAATTCCGTATTACCGGCCTGGCGATGCCGCCATGGAACCGGCAATTGCAGCGGCAGCCGAAGGCGCGCGGGCGATGCTGCTCGCCAATCACGGCCCTGTGGTGAGCGGCAAAACCCTCACCGACGCCGTCTATGCCGCAGAGGAGCTTGAGGAAGCGGCAAAGCTTTTCCTGCTGCTGCGCACCAGCGCACCCCGCCTGCTGACGCCGTCGCAGGTCGATGATCTGTTGACAACCTTCCAGTAGCCGGTTGCGCCA
>CANFKS010000029.1 GCA_947447625.1 Rhodospirillales bacterium
CATGCGACAGATGCTCGAAACCGCCCTCCATGGACTCGCCCCGCCCCAGGGCCCCCGCGTCACCCTTTTCGTGGCCGACCCCTGGCGCGCCCGACAACTCGAAGCCGTGCTCGACCGTGCGACCGATACCGCGCCGGACGTGATTGTCCTTGATCTGCCCGAAGGCACGGGTCTGCCCGCCAATCTCCCCGCCGTCCCCGTCCTGGTGCTGACCGATGACACGGCGCTGGCGGCCGATCAGGGTATCGCCGGCGTCCTGCCCCGCGCTGCCTCCGTCCGCCGCGTCCAGGCCGCCGTCACCGCGCTCGCCGAGGGTCTGCATGTCCGCATCCCCATCCCCCGCGTCCCCTCGCTGCTCACGCCCCGCGAGTCCGAAATCCTCGGCCTCATCGCCGAAGGCATGAGCAACAAGGTCATCGCCCGCCGCCTCGGCATTTCCGCCCATACCGTGAAATACCATCTCGAGGCCGTCTTCGCGAAACTCGCCGTCAACAGCCGGGCCGAGGCGCTCAGCAAAGGCGTCCGCCAAGGTCTCGTCTCGCTCTGAGCGATTTGCCTCTCGCATAACGGCCTACCCACCATATGTAGGGCCGATGGCCCCCGCATCGTCACCCGACTCCGCCCCCGTCATCCTTTGGTTCCGCCGCGACCTGCGTCTCGCCGACCAACCCGCCCTCAACGCCGCCCTCGCGACCGGGCGGCGCGTTCTGCCGCTGTTCATCCTCGATGACGAAACCCCCGGGCCCTGGGCCGCGGGCGGTGCCTCGCGCTGGTGGCTGCACCACAGCCTCGCAGGGCTGAGCGAACGCCTCGCCGCCCTCGGCGCCCCCCTGATCCTGCGCCGCGGCCGCTCCGAAACCATCCTGCCCGCGCTCGCCGCCGAAACCGGCGCCGCCGAAATCCACACCGGCGTGCCCACCGAGCCCTGGTCCCGCGCCGCCCTGCGCCGCCTCAAAGCCGCCCTGCCCATCCCACTCAAAACCCATCTCACCACCCTGCTGCACCGCCCAGACGCCATCCGCACCCGCACCGGAACCCCCTTCAGCGTCTTCACGCCCTTCGCCAATGCCTGCCTCGCCACCGGCGACCTCCCGCCCCCCGAACCCGCCCCCACCCGCATCCCGTCGATCACCGCCCCATCCGACACACTCGCCTCCTGGCGCCTCCTCCCCACCACCCCCGACTGGGCCGCCGGCCTGCGCGCCACCTGGACCCCCGGCGAACCCGCGGCCCACGCCCGCCTCGCGCAGTTCCGCGCCGACAACCTCGCGCGCTACGCCGCCCGCCGGGACCTCCCCGGCATCGACGGCACCTCCATGCTCTCCCCCTTCCTCGCCTTCGGTGAACTCTCCCCGCGCCACGCCTGGCAGGCGGCCGACCCCAAATTCCGCGCCGAACTCCTCTGGCGCGAATTCTCCGCCCATCTCCTGTGGCACCACGAATCGCTCCCCGAAACCCCGCTTCGCCCTGCCTTCGCCGCCATGCCGTGGCGCACCGACCCCGCGGCCCTCGCCGCCTGGCAACACGGCCGCACCGGCATCCCCATCGTCGATGCCGGCATGCGCCAACTCTGGCAGACCGGCTGGATGCACAACCGCGTGCGCATGGTGGTCGCCTCCTTTCTCGTCAAACACCTCCTGCTGCCCTGGCAGGCCGGCCAGGCCTGGTTCCACGACACCCTGGTCGATGCCGACCTCGCCTCAAACGCCGCCTCCTGGCAATGGGTCGCAGGCTCCGGCGCCGATGCCGCCCCCTATTTCCGCGTTTTCAACCCCGTCCTGCAGGGCCGCAAATTCGACCCCGACGGCGCCTATGTCCGCCGCTACGTCCCCGAACTCGCCGCCCTGCCCGACGCCCTCATCCACGCCCCCTGGGAAGCCCCCCCCATCCTGCGCCCCCGCACCTATCCGGCCCCCATCATCGACCTCGCCACCGGCCGCAACCGCGCCCTCGAGGCCTATGCCGCACTCCCCAAAGCCGGCGCCGAAATCCAGCCGCCCGCCTCATGAACCCTGGCCCATGAACCCCGGCCCATGAACCCCATCTTCGTCACACCAGGGCTTGGAGTCCCGCGCGCGGGATGCTTAACATTTCCGTCACACGCGCTTCCAACCCATGGCAGCGGAGGCCCCATCCCGTGCCCGACTCCGTAACCCGCCCGCTTGCGCCCCAAACCATCGCCGTCGCATCCGACGGCCCGCCGCCGCGTGACCGCCGCCTGCGCTTCCTCCTCCACATGGCACGCCAAATCCGCGTCGGCACGCTGGAGATCGTCCTCCCCGACGGCACCCTCCATCGTGCCGCCGCCACCCTTGCGCCCTGCGCGCGGATCGTCATCAAACACCCCAGCGCCGTCACCCGCCTTGCCGCCGGCGGCACGCTTGGCCTGTCCGAAGCCTATCTCGACGATCTCTGGGAAAGCCCGGACCTGCGCGCCGTCATGCTGCTGGCCACCGCCAATGAGGCCGAATGGGACGATGCCCTCTACAAGCGCCGCCTCGCCGGCCTCATCGCCAAGCTGCTTCACGTGCTGCGCCCCAACTCCAGGCGCGGCGCCAGGCGCAACATCGAGGACCACTACGACCTCGGCAATGATTTCTACCGGACCTGGCTCGACCAGACCATGACCTACTCCGCCGCCTGGTTCGGCGAGGATGTGTCGATGCCGCTCGAACACGCCCAACTCCGCAAAATTCACCGCCTGTGCCAAAGCCTGCGCCTCGCCCCCGGCATGCGCGTCCTCGAAATCGGCTGCGGCTGGGGCGGGTTTGCCGAGGTCGCCGCGCGCGACTACGGCTGCACCGTCGTCGGCCTCACCCTCTCTCCCGCCCAACTCGAATTCGCCCAGGCCCGCATGACGGCCGCCGGCCTCGACACCCGCGTCGAACTCCGGCTGCAGGATTATCGGGACGTCGAGGGCACGTTCGACCGCATCGCCTCGATCGAAATGTTCGAAGCCGTCGGCGAACGCTATTGGCCCATCTATTTCAAGACCATCCGCGATCGCCTGCGCCAAAACGGCATCGCCGGCATCCAGGTCATCACCATCGCCGACCGCTTCTTCGACAGCTACCGCCGCGGTGCGGACTTCATCCAGCGCCATGTCTTCCCCGGCGGCATGCTCCCCTCCAAGCCTCTCCTGCGCGCCTCCATCGCCCGCGCCGGCCTCACTTGGGGCGAGGAACACTGGTTCGGCCAGGACTACGCCGAAACCCTCGCCCGCTGGCAAACCACCTTCCAGCAAGCCTGGCCCCGCATCCTCGCCGACAACGCCCTGCGCCGCCGTCCCTGCGATGCGCGCTTCAAGCGCCTGTGGGAATACTACCTCGCTTATTGCGAAGTCGGCTTCCGCGCCGGCTGGACCGATGTCGGCCAAATCCTGATCGCCCCCAACCGGTGAGCCTCGTCATCCCGCCAGATCGCCCGATCCGCGTGGTGGGCGACGTCCACGGGGACCTCACCGGCTTCCGCGCGGCGGCCTCGGGCGAGCATTTCATCGTCCAACTCGGCGATCTCGTTGACCACGGCCCCGACAGCCCCGGCGTGCTCGACCTGATGTTCGACCTCATCGACACCGGCCGCGGCCTCTTCCTCCTCGGCAACCATGACTTCAAACTCGCCCGCGTCCTCTCCGGCGACAAAGTGACCATCAGCCCCGCCCTCGCCCTCACCCTTGAGCGCCTCGATGAGGACCTCGGCACCCGCGCTCTGGCCGAAATCAGCCGCGCCCCAGCCTGGCTGCACTGTGGCGATGCGCTGTTCGTCCATGGCGGCTTCCACACCGCCATGCTCGAACAGCCCGCCCCGCAAACCATCCTCGGCCGCGCCGAGGGCGTGCTGGGCCGCGCCCTCTACGGCGAAGCCACCGGCCGCCGCCAGCCCGATGGCTTCCCCGAACGCAGCCTCGCCTGGGTCGAGCGCATCCCCGCCGGCCTCACCGTCTATTGCGGCCATGACCAGCGCAGCACCGACGGCCGCCCCTGGCGCACCGCCGGGCGCACCGGCGGCAGCGCCGTCTTCCTCGACACCGGCGCCGGCAAAGGCGGTCACCTCTCATGGATCGATCTGCCACCGCGCGTCTGAAACCCTATGGCGCGCCGCCGCCGCTTTGCCGTGGCGCCCGGCCGACCCGCATTCTATGATCGGGCGCTGGCAGAGACGAGGCACGAGTGGACGCAACGCACCTGGCGCTGGGACTGGGCCTCCCGAGCCTTGTTGCGGGGGGTCTGTATCTCCTGTGGGATCGCCGCCGCACGCGCGCGGTGATCGCCAGCCAGCATGCCGAAATCACGGCCCTGCGCGCCGCCTCGGCGGCCGAGGCGGTCCGCCAGCGGCTGCACTTCGTCGCCGTCGTCAGCCACGAACTGCGCGTGCCGCTCGACGCCGTGATGAACAGCCTCGCTTTGCTCGATGACACCATGCTGCCCCCCCCCGCCCGCGCCCTCGTCGCCACTGCGCGTCGCGCCGGCGCCGGCCTGCACCACCTCGCCGCCGACATCCTCGACCTCTCCCGCCTTGACGCCGGGCGCCTCGTGCTGCGGAACGCCAATTTCGAATTGCCGGTTCTGCTCGGTGAAGTCTGCGACATGTTCCGCACCGCCGCTGCCGCCAAGGGCCTCACCATGCTGATGGCGATCGAGGCCGACCTCCCCGAAACCCTGCACGGCGATGCCGGTCGCATCCGCCAGGTGCTGGTCAACCTGATCAGCAACGCCGTCAAATACGCCTCCCCCGGCGTTCTCTCCGTCCGCGCAACCCGCAGCGCCCGTATTTTGCGCCTCACCGTCGCCGATCCCGGCCCCCCTATCCCGCCGGCCCAGGCCAAAACCCTGTTTCAGCCCTTCACCCGCCTCGAACAGGCCGAACCGGGGCCGGAAAAGGGCACCGGCCTTGGCCTTGCCATCTGTGCCCGTCTCGCCGGCGTCATGGGCGGCGAAATCGGCCTCGCTTGCGAAGCCGGCGGCAACGCCTTCTGGCTCTCTGTGCCGCTCGATCTTGCCCATCGCACGGAGCCCGTCTGCGCGCAGGCGCTCCGCCGCCATATGCGCCGCGCCGCCATCCTCCTTGTCGAGGACGTCGCATCCAACCGCGAACTCACCGCCGCCCTCCTGCGCCGCGAAGGGCACCGCGTCGATATCGCTGAAAACGGCTTCGTCGCCCTCGCTTGCGCCGCGCGCCACCCCTACGACCTCATCCTGATGGACGTGCATATGCCCGGCATCGATGGCATCGAAACCACAAGCCGCATCCGCCGCCTGCCCGGCCCGGCCGGGACTGTCCCGATCGTCGCCCTCACCGGCACCACCCTCGGCGATGACCGCAATTCCGCCCTCGACGCGATCATGGACGCCGTGCTGCTCAAGCCCGTGCTGCCCGAGACCCTCACCGCCACGCTGCGCCGCGTGGTCATGCCCTGGCTCCATGACCCCGCAGCAGCCAGGCCAGCCGCCCTCGCTCCGCCCGGAATCCTCCATGACGCGCTGGTTGCCGCCCTGCGCGATGGCCTCGCCCCCGGCATATTCGCCCGCCTGATGGAACAATGCCTGGCCGATATGGCAGACCGCCTGCCCCATCTCGCCGAGGCCGCCCGCCTCGATCCCCCGTCCGCCAGTCTGCGCGCCGAAACCCACGCCCTCGCCGGCATGGCCGGCAGTTACGGCTTGGCCCAGTTTGAAGCCCTCATGCACAATCTCAGACTCGCCGTTGACCGCCACGACCGCGCATCCATCAACCACCTCGTGGCCGCCGCCAGCCCCACCCTCGACATCGGCGCTGCCGCCCTGCGCGCCGCGACACACGGGGGCTGACCATGCGCGTCTACCTCGCCGGCCCCGACGTCTTCCTCCCCGATCCGCACGGCCGCGGCGCCGCCCTCAAGACGATCTGCGCGCGCCATGGGCTTGCAGGCGTCTTCCCGCTCGATACGCCGGACCACATCCCCGAGGCGTGGCGTGCCTTGCCGCTCCCGCAGTTTATCGCGCTGTGCAACGAATCCCATATCCGCTCCTGCGACGCCCTGATCGCCAATCTCACCCCGTTCCGCGGCCCGAGCGCCGATGTCGGAACCGTTTTCGAAATCGGCTTCATGCGCGCCCTCGGCCGCCCGGTCTTTGGCTGGTCAAACACCGCTGCCGATTTTTTCACCCGCACGCGGATGGAAGTTGGCGCCACCCCCGACGGGCCCGATCGCTGGCGCGACCGGAGCGGCATGCTGCTGGAGGATTTCGGCCTGACCGACAACCTGATGATCGACAGCGCCATGCTCGCCTCAGGCGGTGGGCTGTTTACCGCTGACGTTGCGGCGCCTTGGGATGACCTCTCGGTTTTCGAGACTTGCGTGGCGGCGGTGGGGGGGCGGTTGGAAATCGAAAGGAAAGGCAAGCAAGCGCTTCTTTTTTGAAAAAAAAGAAGCAAAAAACTTTTATCCGTTGAGGGCGCCTAGGGCATCGGCGATGCCGAAGGGGCCGGGTAGGGCATCCCTCGGGAACAGGCGGGTCACATGGCCCAATTTGCGGCCGGGCCGCGCCTCGGTCTTGCCGTAGTGATGCGGAATCAGACCCGGCATCGCCAATATGGCCGGCCACAACGCGATATCGTCCGGCCCCACCAGATTTTTCATCACCGCATCCGAATGCCGCCCCGCCATCGGCAACGGCAGACCGGCAACAGCACGGATATGGAGTTCGAACTGACTGGCAGGGCAGGCATCGATCGTCCAATGCCCTGAATTATGCGGCCGTGGCGCGATCTCGTTGACCAACACCCGATTATCCGCAGTGACGAACATCTCAACCGCAAGCAACCCAACGAGATCCAGACCCTCCGCAATCCGCCGGGCGATCTCCGTGGCCTCCGCAGCAGTCCCGGTCGGGATGCGGGCGGGCGCCAAAGTGAGATCGAGGATGTGATCGCGATGGCGGTTTTCCACCGGATCGAAGGCCGAAATCGCACCATCGGCTCCGCGCGCGACAATCACGCTGATCTCGCAGGCGAAATCGACGAACCCCTCCAACACCAGCGGCTGCGGCATCAGGCGGGCGAAGGCGGCGGCGAGATCAGCGGGCTCGCGCAGGGCAGCCTGGCCCTTGCCGTCATAGCCGAGACGGGTGGTCTTGAGGATCGATGGCAAACCCACATCATCGACCGCGCGGTGCAAGGCGGCCAGCGAGTCGACCAGACGCCACGGGGCGGTGGGGACGCCGATGCCGTTGAGGAAGCGTTTCTCGGCGGCGCGGTCCTGGCTGATGCGCAGGATCTCGACCCCGGGGCGCACCGGCTTGCGGGCGGCGAGACGCTCGAGGCCGGCGGCGCTGACGTTTTCGAATTCGAAGGTGACGACATCGACCTGGGCAGCGAAGGCTTCGAGGGCAGCAGGGTCCTCGTAGTCCCCGAGCGTATGCCCGGCCGAAACCCGTGCCGCGGGGCAGTCGGCCTCGGGGCTCAGGATGTGGCAGCGATAGCCGAGGCGCGCTGCGGCCAAAGCGGACATCCGGCCAAGCTGACCACCGCCGACGATTCCGATCGTGGCATCGGGGGGCAGAGGGAAGGCGGTCATGCCGGGGGGAGGTCGACAGGCTCCTGCGCGACGGCAGCGGACTGCTCGGCGCGCAGGGCATCAAGGCGGGTGGCGAGGTCGGTATCGGTGGTGGCGAGGATGGCCGCGGCAAGCAGGGCGGCGTTGATCGCACCGGCGCGGCCGATGGCGAGGGTGCCGACCGGGATGCCGGCCGGCATCTGGACGATGGAGAGCAGCGAATCCATCCCCTTCAGGGCATGGCTCTCGATCGGCACGCCGAGGACGGGCAGGGAGGTGAAGGCAGCCGTCATGCCGGGCAGATGGGCGGCACCCCCGGCACCGGCGATGATCACGCGCAGGCCGCGGCCGCGGGCGGATCTGGCATAATCGGCCATGCGATCCGGCGTGCGGTGGGCGGACATGATGCGCTTTTCGTGGGCGATGCCGAGGCGATCGAGCATGGCGCAGGCGTGCGTCATGGTCGGCCAGTCCGACTGGCTGCCCATGATGATGCCGATGAGAGGGGTGCTCACGCGATGCTGTCCGGAATGAGGCGGGATTCGAGACGGGCGACTTCGTCTTTCAGCAGGAGTTTGCGTTTTTTGAGGCGTTGCAGCTGCAACTGGTCGATCGGGCTCGCCTCGGTCAGGCGGACGATGACCGTGTCGAGGTCACGGTGCTCGCTGCGCAGTTCGTGCAGCTTACGAAGAATGGCATCACGATCATTCAGCATGATGGATCTCTGCCCCTGTCACGATACCGGGGGTGTTGCGGTTTCGCATGGTTTCTCCCCCGGGATCGTATTACGGTTTGGGTGCAAACGGGTGCCACACGTGTCTTGCGACGGTCTGGCGCCCCGGATGCGCATTTGGCATTGGAGGATTGCATATGAGCCACGAAGGCCGGATCGATAGCCTCAAATCCCGTCACGCCGCGATCGAGGCGCAGGTTCATGCCGAGAAGAACCGGCCCAAACCCGACGAGGCGTTGCTCCACAAGCTCAAGATCGAAAAGCTGCATGTGAAGGAAGAACTCGAAAAAGTGCGAAACGGAATCCAGGCGGGCTGAAGGCCCCACAGCGATCGAAAAGCCGGGAAGCCGCTGTCAGGCGGCTTCTTCGGTTTCGGTGGGGGGGACGGGAACCTGGCGGCCTTCGCGGATCAGGCGGTCATTGGCGGTGACGACCATGGTGTGAAGGTCGGACTGGGAGCACAGGCCGAGGATCACCGGGTCGCGCGGCTTGATGTTGGCGCTGTTCCAATGCGAGCGGTCGCGTACTTTTTGGATGGTTTCCTTGGTGGTGCCCATCAGCTTGGCGATCTGGGCGTCAACCAATTGCGGATAGTTGCGCAGCAGGTAGGCGATGCCGTCCGGCCGGTCGTTGCGTTTGGCAACCGGGGTGTAGCGCGCGCCCTTGAGGCGCTTGGGCTGGGGCAGGGCGGTGGGCAGGAGTTTGAGGCGGGCCTCGGGGTCGGCTTCGCAGCGCTTGATTTCGGCGTCGGTGACCTGGCTGTTGGCGACGGGATCATAGCCGACGATGCCCTGGGCCACTTCGCCGTCGGCAATGGCCTGAACTTCGAGGGGGTGCATGCCGCAGAAAAGGGCGATCTGGGTGAAGGTGAGCGCGGTTTTGTCGATCAGCCATACGGCTGTCGCTTTGGGCATGAGGGGAAGGGTCATGGCGCGGTACCTTTGGATATTCGGAGGGGCCCCGAACTTTGGTCTCGGGTCGGGCGTCAATACGGCTCCCTGGGTGGAAACCTTCGGGAAAGTCCGGCATATGGACCGCACGATGGCGCAGGGTCAAGACAGAAGCGTTCGGAGCAGGGTTGTAAGGAGAACCGTACTATGGCGATTGAAGACGATCTGCCGCGGCCGAAGCCGGCGCGGCTGACGGCCCCGGTGCTGGATGGCATGGGGGTGGCGGAATTGAGCCTCTATGTGACGGAATTGGAGGCGGAAATCGAGCGGGTGAAGGCGGAAATCGCGCGCAAGGGATCCCACCGGGCGGCGGCGGATCTGTTCTTCAAGAGACCGTGAGGATGAAGGCGGATCGATAACATATCGTAATGAATTGGGCGTGGAAAGGCGGGAGCCGATCAGGCGATTTTTCGACGGGGCGGGGGGCGGCTTGGCATCAGAGGGGCGGGGAGGGGGTTTTTTTCGTGCAGGGGGCTGGGTGCACGCGGTGTACGGGGCCGCGGTGGGCGGGGCGTGCCGTGGCCGAGGGCGCGGCGGATCGGGGCGAGGATGCGTTGGGCGCCCGGGTTGGCAGCGAGAATGGCGGCGATTTCGGGTTGGGCGATCAGGGTTTCGAGGTGGGCGCCGATGATGGCGCCTTCGTGCTTGAGTTCGCGCAGGAGCCAGGCGAAGCCCTGGGGCAGGTAGGGGCGGGGTTTGGCTGGGGGGGTGGCGCGGGGCTTGCCGGTGGATGTGCGCGGGGGGCGGCCGCGGGCGATGCGGGCCATGGCGGCGTGCATGCGGCGGGTGGCGGTAACGAGGCGCTTCCACAGGATGAGGATATAGGGGGCGAGGCGGGGGTTTTTGACGAAGCGGACGGCGATGAAGCCGAGCAGTTGACGCATGAGGGCGTCAAACGCGGTGGCGCAGGCGACATGCGGGGTGGCGGCCGGTGTCATTGTGGTTAGTTATAATACAAGACGATTCGGCGCAAGGGTTTTATCCGCACCAGCGGCGGGATGCGCTGGGGCATCCCGCCGCGTTTGGATCAGGCGGCTTGGGAGAGCTGCGGGCCCGGTTGTGGCCCGGTTCCGATGGGAATGCGGCGGGATTTCAGGGTTTCCGGCACGATCCGCTTGAGGTTGACGTGGAGCAGTCCGTGTCGAAGATCGGCGCTGTCGACGACGAGGTGATCGGCGAGGGCGAAGCGGCGCTCGAAGGCGCGGCCCGCGATGCCGCGGTAGAGGAGTTCGGTTTTGGGCTGTTCGGCGGCGATGCGGCCGGCGATCAGCAGGGTGTTTTCCTTGACGGTGAGTTCGATGTCATCGGGGCTGAAGCCGGCGACGGCCATCGTCAGGCGATAGGCATCCTCGCCCGTCTTTTCGATGTTGTAGGGCGGGTAGGATGTGTCCGCGGCGGCGGCCGTGTCGGCCAGGCGGGCCAGGCGGTCGAAACCGATGGCGGTACGGAACAAAGGCGACAAAGTGAGGGCGTTCATGAGAGAACCTCCTGCTTGAGCAAGGTTTTCAGTCGGGTGGGCCGCCCGTATGGGCCGGCCCGGCGGTGCCTGCCGACCCCGGATGGGCATCGGCATGATGCGGAAATGGGGGATGCGGTGGGTGGGTTCAAGGGGGGGAAGGGAGGAAGGAAGCGCTTCTTTTTTTGTAAAAAAAGAAGCAAAAAACTTTATCCGATGGTGCCGTACGAGCAGAGGGGCGAGGCCATGGGATCATGGCGTCGCCCCTCTCCAGTCAGCCCCTTGAAACGCCAAGGGATAAAAGTTTTTTGCTTCTTTTTTTCATAAAAGAAGCGCTTTCTTGCTTAAATCAAGGCGCCCCGATGCGGAACACGCAGATCTTGTTGTTGTCGAAATCACGGAAATAGGCGCCGTAGAACCCGTTGGGGTTTGGCCCGCGGACGCCTGGGGCGCCATCGTCGGTGCAGCCCATGGCGATTGCTTTGGCGTGGATGGCATCGATGGCGGCGCGGGTGTCGCAGGGCAGGGCGATCATGGTACCGTTGCCGGCGCTGGCAGCGGCGCCGTCATGCGGCACGGTGATGGCGAGCATCGGCTGGCCGGCGCCTTTGGAGTAGAAGACGCGCTTGTCGGAGGAGTAGGCGGCGAGGACGGAGCCGCCGAGGGTTTCGGCGATGCCGTCGTAGAGCGAGCGGGCGCGGGCGAGGTCGTTGGTGCCGAGCATCACGTAACCGATCATGGCGCAGTTCCTTTTGGGGTGGTTGGCGCGGAGGTTTGGGGGCGTGGCGGGCGGCTGTCAATCGTTCGGGGGGAGGGTTTGCAGGTGTTGCTCGGCTTCGGCGAGGTCGGCTGGGGTGTTGGCGTTGAAGAAGGGGTCGGGATCACCGTCGAATTGGGCGTGGGCGATGCCGTGTTCGGCGGTCCAGCGGTCAATTTTGCGGATGCCGGCGCGGAGGGCGGCTTCGAGGGCGGGGGCCAGGGTGGTGGGCCAGAGCCCGATGACGGGGTGGGTCCAGCCGCGGGAGGCGGCGCAGGCGAGCGGGGTGTTGGCGGTTGCGCGGGCGGCTTGCAGCCGGGCGACGAGGTCGGTGGGCAGGAAGGGGGTGTCGGTGGGGATGGAGACGATGTCGGTGGCGCCTTGGCTCTCGGCCCAGCGCAGCCCGGCGAGGATGCCGGCGAGCGGGCCGGGATGATCGGGGATCGGGTCGGCGATGATGGCGAGGCCCCATGGGGCGAAGCGGGCGGGGTCGCCGTTGGCGTTGATGACGAGGGCGGCGACCTGGGGGCGGATGCGGGCGATGGCGTGATCGAGGAGGGGGCGGCCGGCGAGAAGGCGCAGCGCCTTGTCGCCACCGCCCATGCGGCGGGCGAGGCCGCCGGCGAGGAGGACGGCGATGGGGGGCATGGCGGGCAGGCTCCTTCGGGCGATGGGGTCGCAAGCAAGCGCTTCTTTTTTGAAAAAAAGAAGCAAAAAACATTTATCCGATGAAGGGGTTGGGGGGAACCTGGGATGGCACGGACGCCAAACGGGGGAAAGTTTTTTGCTTCTTTTTTTCAAAAAAGAAGTCCTTTCTTAATCTTCAAGTGCTCCCCTGTCCCCGGACCAGGCTGATGTCGCGGTTGCGCACTGCGCGGAATTCGCGCACATCGGTGAGAAATTATTGCCGGGAGGACTTTGGATCATGTCTCGTATCGCACGTCGGGCTGTGTTGGCTGGTGGGGTTGCGTTGCCGTTGGTTGCGGTGCGGACGCGCCCGGCGCGGGCGGCCGAGTTTGCCTACAAGTTCGCGAACAACATGGCGGAGACGCATCCGCTGGTGATTCGCACGCGCGAGGCGGCGGTGCGGATCAGGGAGAAGACCGGGGGGCGGGTTGAGATCCAGGTGTTTCCGAACAGCCAGCTGGGGTCGGACACGGACACGTTGTCGCAGTTGCGCTCGGGGGCGGTGGAGTTGTTTTCGTTGTCGGGGTTGATTTTGTCGACCTTGGTGCCGGCGGCGTCGATCAATGGGGTGGGGTTTGCGTTCAAGGATTATGGCCAGGTGTGGCCGGCGATGGATGGGGCGTTGGGCGCGCATGTGCGGGCGGAGATTGCCAAGCGGGGGCTGTATGCGTTCGGCAAGCAGTTCGACAACGGGTATCGCCAGATCACGAGTTCGAGCAAGCCGATCCGCACGCCGGAGGATTTGAACGGGTTCAAGATCCGGGTTCCGCCGTCGCCGTTGTGGACGAGCATGTTCAAGGCGTTCGGGGCGGCGCCGACATCGATCAACTTCTCGGAGACGTATTCGGCGTTGCAGACGAAGCTTGTGGATGGGCAGGAGAATCCGCTGGCGATCATCGAGACGGCGAAGCTGTACGAGGTGCAGAAATATCTCACGGTGACGAACCATATGTGGGACGGGTTCTGGATCCTGGCGAACAGGAAGGCGTTCGAGGCGATGCCCGCGGATGTGCGGGCGATCGTGGAGGGCGAGTTCAATGCATCCGCCATGCAGGAGCGCGAGGATGTGGCGCGGTTGAATGCGGGGCTGCGGACGGCGCTGGAGGGCAAGGGGGTGCAGTTTGTGGCGGCGGATGCGGCGGTGTTCCGGGCTGCGTTGAAGAAGGCGGGGTTCTACGCGGAGTGGAAGGAGAAGTTCGGGGCCGAGGCGTGGAAGGCGCTGGAGGATGCGGTGGGGGGGCTGGCCTGACGCAGGCCCGGCGATGCGCCACGGGGTCGGGGCGGCAGGGAACGGGGCGGCAGGGAACGGGGCGGCCGGGGAGACCGGCCGCTTTGCGCTGATGCTGCGCCGGGCGGTGGAGGTGCCGACGGCGGTGTTGGTGGTGGCGGAGATCGGTGTGTTGCTGGCCGGGGTGGTGAGCCGGTTTGTGTTTCACAAGCCGTTCGTGTGGTCGGACGAGTTGGCGTCGATTTTGTTTTTGTGGCTGGCGATGTTTGGCGCGGTGGTGGCGTTGCAGCGCGGGCAGCATATGCGGTTGACGGCGATTGTAAGCGGGATGGGGGAGGCGGGGCGGGGGCGGGCGCAGGCCTTGGCGGTGTTGGTGCCGATGGTGTTTCTGCTGCTGCTGCTGCCGCAGGCGTGGGAGTATGCGGCGGACGAGGTGTTTATCGAGACGCCGTCGTTGGGGTGGTCGAACGTGGTGCGGGCGGCGGCTTTGCCGGTGGGGTTCGCGCTGATGCTGGGCGAGTGTTTTTTGCTGCTGCGGCGGTGCCGGTGGTTGCATCTGGTTCAGGTTGGGGTGGTGTTGGGGGTGGTGGCGCTTGGATTGTATGGCGCGGGGCCGGTGCTGAAGGGGATCGGCAACTGGAATTTGGCGGTGTTTTTTGTGGGTTTGCTGGCGTGTGGGGTGTTGCTGGGGGTGCCGATCGGGTTTGCGTTCGGGACGGCGACGGTGGCGTTTTTGATGGTTGTGACGCGGGTGCCGCTGACGTTGGTGGTGTCGCGGATGGATGAGGGGATGAGCGGGCTGATATTGCTGGCGGTGCCGTTGTTTGTGTTTCTCGGGCTGTTGATCGAGATGACGGGGATGGCGCGGGCGATGGTGGCGTTTCTGGCGGGGATGTTGGGGCACGTGAGGGGGGGGCTGTATTACGTGCTGCTGGGGGCGATGTATCTGGTTTCGGGGATTTCGGGGTCCAAGGCCGCGGATATGGCGGCGGTGGCGCCGGTGTTGTTTCCGGAGATGAAGAAGCGGGGGGCGCAGGAGGGGGAGTTGGTGGCGATTTTGGCGGCGTCGGGGGCGATGAGCGAGACGATTCCGCCGAGTTTGGTGTTGATCACGATCGGGTCGGTGACGGGGGTGTCGATCGCGGCGTTGTTTACCGGGGGGTTGGTGCCGGGCCTGGTGTTGGCGCTGGTGTTGGCCGGGGTGTGCTGGTGGCGCTCACGCGGGGAGGCGTTGGGCGAGCCTGTGCCGGGGCGTGTGGTGTGGCGGGCGTTGGCGGTGGCGTTGCCGTCGTTGGCGTTGCCGGTGGTGATCAGGACGGCGGTGGTGGAGGGGGTGGCGACGGCGACGGAGGTTTCGACGATCGGGATCGTGTATGCGGTGGTGTGCGGGTTGGTGGTGTATCGGCAGTTCGACTGGCGGCGGATCTATCCGATGCTGGTGGAGACGGCGGCGCTGTCGGGGGCGATATTGCTGATCATCGGGACGGCGACGGGCATGGCGTGGAGCCTCACGCAGTCCGGGTTTTCGCGGCAATTGGCGGGCGCGATGGCGGGGGTGCCGGGGGGGAGTTTCGGGTTCATGCTGATCTCCATCCTGGCGTTTGTGGTGCTGGGCAGTGTGCTGGAGGGGATCCCGGCGATTGTGTTGTTCGGGCCGTTGTTGTTTCCGGTGGCGCGCGCGATGGGGATCCATGAGGTGCATTATGCGATGGTGGTGATCCTGGCGATGGGGATCGGGTTGTTTGCGCCGCCGTTGGGGGTTGGGTACTACAGCGCATGTGCGATCGGGCGGGTGGATCCGGATGCGGGGATGCGGCGGATTTGGCCGTATTTGTTCGCGTTGCTGGTGGGGTTGGTGTTTGTGGCGGCGGTGCCTTGGCTTTCGATCGGTTTTTTGTGAGGGGGTAGGGTGCGGGGCCTTTGGCACTGCACCCTATGTTTTTTTCTTGGATGCGAGGAAGGCGGCCATCATTTCGGCGGGTTCCGGGCTGCGCCAGCTTTCGACGAAGCATTCGACGCCGGCCTGGATGGCGCCGGCGGGGGAGAGGGTTTCCCAGTCCTGCATGAGGCGTTTTTGCAGGCGGATGGCGCGGGGGCCGCAGGCGAGGATGTTGGCTGTGATGGTTTCGATGGCGGCATCGAGGGCGGTCAGGGGGACGATTTCCTCGACGAGGCCCCAGCGCAGGGCTTCGGCGGTGCCGAAGATTTCGCCGGTGAGCAGGATGCGCCGTGTGGGCCCCCAGCCGATGAGTTGGGGGAGGAGGGCGGCTTCGATGACGCTGGGGATGCCGATGCGGGTTTCGGGCATGCCGAATTTCGCGCCTTCGGCTGCGATGCGCATGTCGCAGGAAGCGGCGATTTCGAGGCCGCCGCCGAGGGTGTAGCCGTGCATGCGGGCGATGACGGGGGCGGGGCAGGCGCGGATGGCGACGCTCACGAGGTGAAGGTTCTGGATCAGGGCGCGGGCGGTGATGGGCGTGAGGGCGGACATCTCGGTGATGTCGACGCCGCCGATGAAGGCTTTTTCGCCGGCGCCGGCGAGGATGACGGCGCGCAGCGCGGGGTCGGCCGAGGCGGTGTGCAAGGCGCTGACCAGGGCGTGCATCGCTGGCGTGTCGATGACGTTGAGTTTGCCGGGGTTGTCGATTGTGATGCGGGCGATGGTGCCGGCGGGGCGGGTTTCGGTGATGGTGGCGATGGTGGCGGGCATGGGCGATTCCTTGTGGCAGTCCCTGGACGGGAAGCATCGCGGGGGCGAGACTGGGTGTAAACCGGAGGGCTCGTGATGGCGTTTGATATCGGCGTGGTGGGGCTGGGGGCAATTGCGCGCAAGCAGCATGTGCCGTCGATCGCGAAGAATGGGGATTTCCGGCTGGTGGCGGCGGCGAGCCTGGGGGGGGCGGGTTTGGCGACGGAGGAAGGGGGGGTGCCGGTGTATGGTGATCATCGGGCGATGCTGGCGGCGCATCCGGGGATTGTGGCGGTGGTGGTTTGCACGCCGCCCGGGGCGCGGTTGGCGATCGCGGCGGAGGTGATGGCGACGGGGCGGGCGGTGATGCTGGAGAAGCCGCCGGCGGCGACGCCGGGGGGGCTGGCGCATTTGGCCGGGGTGGCGGCGGCGCAGGGGGTGGTGCTGCATACGGCGTGGCATTCGCAGTATAACGAGGCGGTCGATCTGGCGCGGGAGATGCTGCGGGGGCAGCGGATCAGGCGGGTGGAGATGGTGTGGAAGGAGGATGTGCATCGGTGGCATCCCGGCCAGCAATGGATCTGGGAGGCTGGCGGGTTCGGGGTGTTCGATGCGGGGATCAACGGGTTGTCGATCCTGACGAAAATATTGGATCGGCCGTTGTTCGCGGTTTCCGCGGTGTTGCATGTGCCGGTGGATGCGGCGGTGCCGGTGGCGGCGCAGGTTGTGATGTCGGATGGGGGGGAGGGGACGATCACCGGGGATTTCGACTGGGGGTGGCAGGGGGCGGATCGGCGGGAGATCGTGATCGAGACGCAGGCGGGGCAGCGGATCGAGTTGCTGGCGTCGGCGGCGCGGATGGTGGTGGATGGGGTGGTGGTGCGCGATGGGGTGCATGGCGGGGGGCGGGACGAGTATGGGGCGATCTACCGGGATTTCGCGGGGTTGCTGGGGCAGGGGCGGTCATCGGTCGATGGGGCGCCGCTGGGGTTGGTGGCGGATATCTTCCTCGTCGGGCAGGCGGTGGCGGCGCCGGCGGTGCGGCGCTGATCTGGACATTGCGGTGCGGCACGCTACATCACGGGATCAAGGAACGGGAGAACGGGCATGGCGACGGAACGCGCGACACTGGGCGGCGGGTGCTTCTGGTGTGTTGAGGCGGTTTATCTCGAATTGGCCGGGGTGTTGTCGGTGAAGTCCGGGTATGCCGGGGGGCATGTGGCGCATCCGACGTATGAGCAGGTCTGCGGCAAGATGACCGGGCATGCCGAGGTGGTGCAGATCGAGTATGATCCGGCGGTGGTGTCGTATGACGATCTGCTGCGGATCTTTTTTACCATTCACGATCCGACGACGCCGAACCAGCAGGGCAACGATGTGGGGCCGCAGTATCGCTCGATCATCATGCCGCATGATGCCGGGCAGGCCGAGGCGGCGGTGCGGGTGATGGGCGACGTGACGGCGGCGGGGATCTGGGGGGCGCCGCTGGTTACGGAGATCAAGGCGCTCGATGTGTTCTGGCCGGCGGAGGCGGAGCATGACGATTACTTCAATCGGACGCCGTGGTCGGGGTATTGCCGGGTGGTGATTGCACCGAAGGTGGCGAAGTTCCGCACGTATTATGGGGATCGGTTGAAGAAGCCGGCTGCATAGGAAGGAAGCGCTTCTTTTTTGGAAAAAAGAAGCAAAAAACGTTTGCTCGTTAGGGGGCCCTCTGGGGGGGGCTCTGGGGGGCGAGCGAAGGAAAGGCTGCTTTTTTTTGAAGAAAGAAGCCCTTCCTTGACCGTTTTCCTGCTGGCCTCCAAGACTTGCCGCAAGAATTGAGGGAGGCGGAACGATGGCGTTGACGCGGCGGGCGATGATGGCGGCTGGGGTGATGCTGGCCAGGCCGGCGCGGGCGGCGGAGGGGGTGCGGCTTGGGTTGTTGAAGACGTTGTCGCCGGCGCCGTTCTATCTGGCGCAGGAGAACGGGCATTTCGCGGCCGAGGGGGTTGCGGTGTCGTTCCAGTTTTTCCAGGCGGCGCAGCCGATTGCGGCGGCGGCGGTGTCGGGTGATATCGATGTGGGGGTGACGGCGCTGACGGGCGGGTTTTTCTCGTTGGCGGGGAAGGGGGCGTTGAAGGTGATCGGGGGGGCGCTGCACGAACAGAAAGGGTTCGATTTGACGGCGATCCTGGTGAGCCGCAAGGCCTATGAGGCGGGGCTGACGTCGGTGGAGAAGTTGGGGGGGCATAGTTTCGGGATCACGCAGTACGGCAGTTCGTTCCATTATATGATCGGACGGATCGCGGAGGGGGCGGGGTTCGATTTGAAGACGGTGACGCTGCGGCCGTTGCAGGACATCGGAAACATGATGGCGGCGGTGCGCTCGGGTGCGGTGGATGCGACGATGGCGATCGCCTCGCAGGCGCGACCGGCGGAGGCGGCGGGAGAGGCGCGGATCATCGGGTGGGTGGGGGATCGGGTCGCCTATCAGATCACGGCGCTGTTTGCGGCCAGGCCGATGTTGGCGCGCCAGGCGGCGTTGCGGGCGTTCTGCCGGGGGTATCAGAAGGGGGTTGCGGATTATCGGGCGGCGTTTTTGCGTATCGAGGGGGGGAAGCCGGTGCGCTCGGCTGCGACGGAGGCGGCGATTGCGGCGATCCGGAAATACGTGTTCACGTCGGACCCGGATGGGGCAGAGAAGATCTTGGCCGGTATCGGGTGGTATGACGAGGGTGGGGCGTTGGATGTGGCGGATGTGGCGGCGCAGTTGGCGTGGTTTCAGGGGCAGGGGATGGTGAAGGAGCCGATCGGGCCGGGGGATATCATCGAGGCCGGGTATCTGCCGGTTCGATGAAGGGTTTGTGATGAAAGGTGTTTCGCTGCGGCTCGTGGGGGTTTGCCATGATTACGGTGGGTTGCGGGTGTTGGATGATGTGTCGCTGGAGGTTCCGGCGGGGCGGGTGACGATGGTTGTGGGCCCGTCGGGCTGTGGCAAGTCGACGTTGCTGGGGATCATGGGGGGGCTGATCAGGCCGGGTTCGGGGCGGGTGATGCAGGAGGGGGGGATGGCGGAGGGGTGTTTGAATGCGTTGACATATGTGTTCCAGGATTTTGCGTTGCTGCCGTGGCGGAGTGTGGCGGGGAATGTGGGGTTGGCGTTGGAGGGGGCGGGGGTGTCGCGTGCGGAGCAGGGTCGGCGTGTGGCGGAGGTTTTGGAGGTGACGGGGCTTTCGGCGTTTGCCGGGGCGTGGCCGCGGCAATTGTCCGGCGGCATGCGCCAGCGGGTGGGGATTGCGCGGGCGCTGGTGGTCAGGCCGGCGGTGTTGTTGATGGACGAGCCGCTATCGGCGCTCGATGCGCAGACGCGGGATTTGTTGCTGGAGGTGTTTGCCGGGTTGATCGCGCGGTCGGGGGCGACGGTGGTGTATGTGACGCATAATTTGGAGGAGGCGGCGCGGCTGGGGGACAGGGTGGTGGTGTTGAGCCGGCGGCCGGGGCGGGTTCGGGCGGTGATCGAGGTGGATGAGGCCAGGCGTGGGGGTTTGGCGGGGGAATTATGGCGGTTGATCCGCGAGGATGCGGCCGCCGCCGAGCGGGAGTTGGCGTGTGGGTGATGTGCGGTTTCGGGGTGGGGGGTTTGTGGCGCGGCCGGGTGGGGTGGCGGGTGCGGTGACGGTGGCGGTGGTGTTGGGGGTTTGGGAGGGGGGGGCGCGGCTGCATTGGTTCAGCACGGTGTTTTTGTCGATGCCGTCGGCGATCGGGCGTCGTGTGTTCGAGCTGGCGGCGTCCGGCGAGTTGGCGGGGCATTTGGGAGCGTCGTTGTCACGGTTGGCGTGGGGGTGGGCGGTGGGGACGGTGGCTGGTGTGGTGGCGGGGGTGGGGATCGGGTTGTTCGATCGGGTGCGGGGGGCGGGGATGGCGGTGGTGGGGGCGTTGTTTCCGGTGCCGAAGATCGCGCTGGTGCCGTTGTTCATCATCTGGTTTGGCATTGGCGAGGGCAGCAAGGTGTTTACGGTGGCGTTCGGGGTGTTTTTTCCGACGATCATCAACACGGTTGCGGGGGTGGATGCGGTGCCGCGCGGGTTGGTGCGGATGGCGCAGAGTTTCGGGTTGTCGTGGGGGCGGGTGGTCTGGACGGTGGTATTGCCGGGGGCTTTGCCGTCGGTGTTGGCGGGGTTGCGGATTACGGTGGCGACCGCGGTGATTTTGTTGGTGGCGGCTGAGATGATCGGGGCTGAGCGGGGGATTGGGGCGTTCGTGTTGCAGGCGGGGAATTTGTATGATGTGGACGCGCTGATGGCCGGGATTGCAGTGTTGTCGGGCCTGGGGCTGGCGCTGTCGGGGCTGATCGGCCTGGCGGAACGCTGGTTCCTGCGCTGGCGCGGATGAATGCAAAAGTTTTTTGCGTCTTTTTTCAAAAAGGAAGCGTTTGGTTCCTTCCTACGATCATGGCGGCGCAGAGGCCCGGATCTCGTCGATTGCGCCAATCCTGCTGATGATCACCCGGCAAGGCGCGAGCGCAGCGCCTTGGCGAGTTCATCGGGAGGCATGCCTTGGCGGAACAAAGCGCGGAAGGTGCCGTCGGGGCCCATCAGATAGAGGAAGGATGAATGGTCCATCAGGTAGGTGGTGGAGTCCTTGGGCGTGGATTTGGCGGAATACACGCGGTAGGCCTTGGTGACGGCGCTGATGTCGGCTGGTGTTCCGGTGAGGCCGATGAGGCGTTTGTCGAAAAGGGGGACGTAGTCCTTGATGATGGCCACCGTGTCGCGTTCGGGGTCGACGGTGATGAAGATGGGGACGATTTTGCTGGCGTCGGGGCCGAGTTGGTCGAGGGCGGTGGCGAGGGTTTGCAGTTCGGTGGGGCAGACGTCGGGGCAGAAGGTGTAGCCGAAATAGATCAGCATGAAGCGGCCGCGGAAGGCGGCTTCGGTGACGGGCTGGCCGGTTTGGTCGATGAGGCGGAACGGGCCGCCCACGGAGACGGCGCCGATGGCGCTGGTTTTTTCGGAGATCGAGGGCGCGAGCCAGAGCACGCCCCAGGCGATGGCAATCGCCGCGATCCCGAAATAGGCGGCCCAGCGCAGGAGGCGCATGCTCAGGCGTCGGCAGGCAGCAAGGGGCCGTCGGGCTGGGCGGTTTCGAAGACGCCGGACGAGAAGGCTTCCTCCCAGCTGCCGACGGTGGAGGCTTTGCTGTATTCGGTGGAGCGGTTTTCGAAGAAGTTCGCGTGTTCGACGGCGTTGAGCATTTCGTCGAGCCAGGGCAGCGGGTTTTTTTCGACGTGGAAGAGTTCGTTGAGGCCGAGCTGGGTGAGGCGGCGATCCGCGATGTAGCGGATATATTGCTTCACATCGCGGGCTTCGAGGCCTTCGATGGACCCGGCCTCGAAGGCGAGGTCGATGAAGGCGTCTTCGTGGTCAACGATGGTGGCGCAGGTGAGGTAGAGTTCGCGACGGAGTTCATCGGTCCAGATTTCCGGGTTTTCCTGGACGAAGGTGCGGAACAGCCGGATGATGGAGAGGCAATGGAGGGTTTCGTCGCGGACGGACCAGGTGATGATCTGGCCCATGCCCTTCATTTTCCCGAAGCGGGGGAAGTTGAGCAGGATGGCGAAGGAGGCGAAGAGTTGGAGCCCCTCGGTGAAGGCGCCGAAGGCGGCCAGGGTTTTCGCGATCTCGTGTTTCGAATCGATGCGGAATGTCTGCATATAGTCGAATTTGTCCTTCATCTCCTTGTATTTGAGGAAGGCGGTGTATTCGACCTCGGGCATGCCGACGGTGTCGAGCAGATGGCTGTAGGCTGCGACGTGCACGGTTTCGATGTTGCTGAAGGCCGACAGCATCATCAGGACTTCGGTGGGTTTGAAGACCTGGGAATAGTGCTTCATGTAGCAGTTGTTCACCTCGACATCGGCCTGGGTGAAGAAGCGGAAGATCTGGGTGAGGAGGTTGCGTTCGCTGTCGGTGATGTTGCGATGCCAGTCCTTCACGTCATCGGCGAGCGGGACTTCCTCGGGAAGCCAGTGAACGCGCTGCTGCATGAGCCAGGCCTCGTAGGCCCAGGGGTAGCGGAAGGGCTTGTAGACCGGGCTCTCGGTCAGGAGATCGAAACGGACGGGCTGCTCGTCGGGCGTGGCGGCGTGCGCGGACATGGGATTTCCGATAATGGGGGCGAATCGCTGGCTACGCTGTCTTAGCATTTCGCAGGCGGGGCGTCAGCGTGGCAGGTCGCGCAGGCCGGCACGATGTTGCGGCTGAGCACGAGCGTCACGAGGGAGGCGAGGATGCTGGCGCTCAGCAGGGCAGCGCTCGTGTCATTCGACGCCTGGATACCGGTGTGACCGGGCGAGAGTGTTCCGGCGCGGCCGGGGAGACCGCCGGCCATCGCGCATCCGCCCTGGCTCGGGCCGGTATGGCGTCTGTCCGGAAAACGCGCCTCACGCCAACAGGGTTTTCAGTTCGGCCCGTACTGCGGCGATCACAGGCGTCCATGCGCCCGGTTCGGGCTGGCGGAACAGGCGGGCGGTGGGATACCAGGGCGTGTCGGTCCGCCCGTCCAACCAGCGCCAGCACGCGTCGAAGCGGTTGAGTATCCAGACCGGCTTGCCCATCGCACCGGCCAGATGGGCGGTGGAGGTATCCACGCTAATCACCAGGTCGAGGTGTTCGATCAGGGCCGCAGTGTCGGTGAAATCATGCAGTTCGCTGGCCAGGTTGTAAAAATTATCGTTCGTCCAGTGACGCGGAAGTTCCTCTTTCAGTGCCCCTTCCGCTGGTTCGCCTTTCTGGAGGCTGTAGAAATCGATGCCATCCATGTGCAGCCCGGCGATGATGGCAAAATCGATGTTTCGCCGTTTGTTGACGGACCAGGTCGTACGCTGCTTTGCCCGCGTGCCGCCATGCCACACCAAACCCACCCGCGGGCGCCGTTTCACGCCAAGGCGGGCCGCCCATGCGGCGCTCTTGTGCCGTGGCGCAGACAGGTATGGCGAGGGGGCGGGGATTGTTTTCAGCGTCGTCGAAAATGCGAGCGGCAGGCTCAGCAACGGGCAATGCGCATCGTAATCGGACGCAATTTCGTCGTCGGTGATGACGCGAACACTGGGGAACGCATCGCGGAGGATGGCCTTCAACTCGGGCGGTACAGCGAAGCTGACCGATGCAGCCCGCCCGGCGACCTGGGGCACGTAGCGGCAGAATTGTATCGTGTCGCCCAGCCCCTGCTCCCAATGGATCAGGATCCGCTGTCCGGCCATCACACCGGGGTCGAGTGTCTCGGTGTTGGGGAGGTGGCGCAGACCGGCCGGTTTTACAGCGCGCTTGCGCATTTCCCACAGGCGAAAGCCTGTGATGTAATAACCGATCTTCAAAAATAGCAAAGACAAGTTATACAGCGCCTCAGCGTAGTCTGGCTTGAGGCGTATGGCTGTGTTGTAGGCATTCATGGCTGCATCAAGATTTCCTTGCTGCTGGAGGCTGTTGCCGAGGTTGGAATGCGCCTCTGCAAAGTCTGGCTTGTAGCGGATTGCCGTCTTGTAGGCACAAATGGCTTCTTCGAGATGGCCTTGCTCTTTCAGGATGGTGCCAAGGTTCGAGTGCGCCTCTGCGTAGTCGGGCTTCAGGCCGATAGCGGTTTTGTAGGCGAGCATGGCTTCGTCAAGCTGGCCTTGCTCCTGGAGGGCGGAACCCAGGTTGAAGTGCGCCTCGGCATAGTCTGGCTTCAAGCGGATGGCTGTGTTGTAGGCACCAACGGCTGCGTCGAACTGTCCCTGATGCTTGAGGGCGATGCCGAGGTTGGAGTGGTAGGCCGCAACTGTATGATCGAGGGCAATCGCCTGGTTGATCAATTGGACCGCGATATCGTTTTGTCCAACCTGGTGGGCGATGACGCCAAGCAGGTGCAAGGCATCAGCATGGCGGGCATCGAGCGACAATATCTGCCGGTAGAGCCGCTCTGCGTCAGTCAAGCGCCCGGCCTGATGGTGACCCAGTGCTTCAGAAAATATGTGCTGGATGTCAATTTGCATTGCAATAATCTGAACAGCTCAGAATTTTGTTTGCAGCGCTTGAGCGGTGTTTTTTGCGGTTCATTGCTTCCACTTACGATCCAAGCGTCCGTTCGGAAAACCGTTAAAGCACAAGGATCCAGCGTGGTTCAAGCTGTGCCAATCCGTCCCGCTCACGGCGGTGACGGTGAAGCGTCGCGGGACGTTTTGGGTGCGATGAAGAGCGGATCGCGCGGATTGCAAGCGATGCCGGCGGGCATGGCGGGCCCCGGACGGATCACGGGGAACCGGCCAGGGGGATCAGCGGGGGGGATCAGCGGGGGGTGGATTGCACGCGCCGCCCCGAGGCGTAGGGTGGTGCCCTCATCACGGGAGGATACCATGGCCATCATCCAGAACACCTCGCTCGCGCGGTTGCGCGCCGGCAAGATTTCGATCGGCTTCGGCGCCGGGGCGCTGCGTACGGTGGCGACGCCGATGTATGCCAAGGCCGCCGGGTTCGACTGGCTGTTCATCGACATGGAACACGGTGCCTTCAGCATCAATGAAGCCACCCAGCTCTGCATCGCGGCGCTGCCCACCGGTGTCACCCCGATCGTGCGCGTGTGTTTCGATGCGCTCGACGAAGCCACCCGGGCGCTCGACAATGGGGCGATGGGCATCGTCGTCCCGCATGTCGATACACCGGCCCAGGCGAAACGGGTGGCAGACGCGCTGCGCTACCCGCCGCAGGGACATCGCTCCTGGGGCGGCGGGATCGCCGTCTACGGGTTCAACCCGCCATCGGCGGCCGAGGCGCAGGCGGAGATCAATGCCGAAGTGATGGTCGTGGCGATGATCGAGACCGCCGAGGCCGTGGCCAATGCGGACGCCATCGCCGCCACCCCGGGCATCGATGTGCTGCTGATCGGCACGTCCGACCTCAGCGCCGACATGGGCATTTCCGGCCAGGTCGGGCACGAGCGCGTGCAGGACGCCTATCGCACCGTCATCGCCGCCTGCCAGAAGCATGGCAAATTCGCCGGGCTCGGCGGCGTCTATGACGATGTCTGGGCGCGGACCTACATCCAGTGGGGCGCGAAGTTCGTGCTCGGCGGCGCCGACCAGATGTTCATCCTCCAGGCTGCGACCGCGCGGGCCAAGTTCCTCGCCTCGCTCGATCCTGCATGAGGGGCTGAACGCGCGATCTCCCCTTTGCCGAACAGGAGCGCGCCACCGCGGCAATCGGTGGCGCGCGAGGGGGGAGATACGACATGGAGTCCCATTTTAAAGCCTGATGATTTTTACGATTCCGTCAAAAAATCATCAGGCGCTAGCCCGCGGCGGCCGCCCCGAAGCGGCGCATCCCGACCAGCCCGACCCCGATGATCGCCACCCCGCACACCACCACGGCAGGGGCAATGCCGATCGCCTCGAAGGCACTGGGCGCCGCCAGCATCGCCAGCAGCGAGCCTGTCTGGTTGACAAGCATGAACGCCCGCACCGCCGCCCCCATGTCCCGCCGCGGCACCTGGATCTGCCGCAGTGTCGCCACCGTGATGTCCTGCATCGGCCCGCCCGCTGCCGAAATCGCCGCCCCCGCGAACAGCAGCGCAAACAGCAGCGGCCCCTGCACGCAATGCCCGGCCACACCCAGCACCACGATGCCGCCGCCCAGCAGAAAATTGCCGCAAAAGATCATCCGCCCCGACATGCCGCGCACGCCGAGGCTGCCCATCATCAACGTCGACAGCAGGTTGGCCCCGCCATACCCCGCCATGACCAGCCCATAAACCGCCAATCCACCCCCGCCACCACCCGGCACCACCACGCCGCTGCGCTCCACGATCAGCGGCAGGCCCACGAAAAACGCACCGAACCAGGCGCCGTTGATCACCATGTTGACCCACAGCATGAACCACAGCAGCGGCTGCGGCCGCAGCACGGCAAACCCGGTCGTCACCGCTTTGACGATCCCCGGCCGGCTCGCCGCCGCCAGCCGCTCCGGCGCGGCCCGGATGATCGCCCACGTGCTCCCCGCCGAGACGGCGAACCCAACCGCCGCACAGGCAACAAAGGCGCTCAGCGACACAGCAGCCGAGGCCATCCCCACGATCGTTGGCCCCAGCAGCCGGGCGAGCCGCTCGGAAGTGTCGATCATCGCATTGGTCGCCGGCAGATCCGCCGCCCGCGCCACGATACCCGGCACCACCGTCTGCATCGCCGGACGATACAACGCGATTCCGGCCATCATCAGAAAGGCGCCGGCAAACAGCGTCCACGCCACCGGCCCGCCGCTCCACGCCCACACCGCGGCAATTGCCGCCAACGTCGCGCCGCGCAGCAGATCGGCGATGATCATCATCCGCCGATGCTCCACCCGATCCGCCCAGGCGCCCGACAGCAGCGCCACCAGCACCATGCCCATCGCCTGCGTCGCCGCCAGGTAGCCCGAGGCCGTGCCCAGCAGCGCAGCCCCGGTCCAACTCAAAACCACCGCACAGACCTGATCGCCCAGCGAGGCGACCGAAAGCCCAGCCCACATCCAACGGACCGAAGGCGTGCGCAGCGGCTGAAGGAGCCCCCGGATCAGCCGAGCCCCTTCCAATCCGCCAGCGCAATCCGCGGCAGGTCGAAGCGATCGCGCGTGCGGCTATACCAGCCCGCGCCATGCAGGCGCCCGATCAGGTCGAGCTTCTCGTTGTCGATGTAGCAGCGCTCGGCGTTCAGCACGCAATCATCCTGCACATGCACCGCCAGCACCTTGCCGATCACCAGCGTGCGATCGCTGCCGAGATCGATGTTCATGAAGCGCTCGCATTCCAACGCCACCGGGCTCTCGGCGATCCGCGGCACCTTGATCTTCACCGACGGCAGCGTGGTGAGCCCTGCCTCCTTGATTTCGTCCACCCCATGCGGAAAGTCGATCGCGGTGATGTTCATCGCCTGGGCATTGGCGTCGGACACCATGTTGACCACGAACTGCCCGGTTTCGCGGATATTGTTGCCGGTGTCCTTCGCATCCCCCGGCTTGCGCCCGCCGATGCCGATGATCACCAGCGGCGGATCGCCCGAAATCGCGTTGAAAAACGAGAACGGCGCGGCATTGGTCACGCCCTTGGCATCCTGCGTCACCACCCAGGCGATCGGGCGCGGGCCCACGGTGGAAACCAGGAGCTTGTAGCGGTCCTGCGGTGAGATCGTGTCGAAATCGAACAGCATGAGGAGGCTCCGAAACGGTGAATTCTTCCATGAGAAGGCCTTGATCGCGCCGGAGTGTCCAGCACCGTCATGCCCAAGCACGCAATGCGTGTGACGCAACCCTCAGGCGCAGGGCCGTTCATCATGCGGCGTGACCCTGCCTTGTGTCGGATTGTGCGGCGTCGCGGCGGGTGATCCGGCATGCCGGCACGCGCGCGAACCCGTCGTCCGCCCCTTTCGCGCCGCGCAACCGTGTCGTCAGAATCGCCATATTTCTGTTAGACTGTCTTTTCATCAACCGGCAGAGGATAAGCCCATGCGCGCTCTTTACCTGATCCCCGCCCTCGCCTTGCTCGCGGGCTGCGGCAGCGGAAATTTTGATCGCGTCACCACCGGCGCCGGCACCGGCGCGGCTGGCGGCGCCGTGATCGGCCTGCTCGGCGGGCCCGTGGGCGTTCTGGTTGGCGCCGGCATCGGCGCGGGCGTTGGCGCCGTCACCGGCAGCACCACCACCCCCGACCAGATCGACCTCGGCAAACCCATCTGGAAGTAACGCGGCCAGAATCGGCTGATTACGGAACCGCTTGCGGCGCATCGCTCGATCGCGGAGGCGACGACGATGCGCCCCAGCCCTTTACCTGGCGGGCGCCAATTGGGTCTCCACCAGACGGGAAAACGGGCCATTCAGCGCCATCAACGCGGCAAACGAGCCGCGCTCGACAATGCGCCCCTCATCGAACACCAGGATCACATCCGCATCCCGCACCGTCGAAAGCCGATGGGCAATCACAAAACACGTCCGCCCTTGCATCAACCGGTGCAACGCGGTTGCCACCCGCGCCTCGGTGGCGGCATCGAGCGCGCTCGTCGCCTCGTCCAGAATGAGGATCGGCGGATCCTTCAGCAGCGCCCGCGCAATCGCCAGCCGCTGGCGCTGCCCCCCCGACAAATTCGCCCCGCGCTCCCCCACCATCGTCTCATACCCGTCGGGCTGCGCCAGGATGAAATCATGCGCCTCCGCCGCCCGCGCCGCCGCCTCGATCTGCGCCTGATCCGCGCGCGGATTGCCCATCAGCAGGTTCTCGCGGATGGATCGGTTGAGCAGCATGCTGTCCTGGAACACCACGCCGATCCGCGCGCGCAGACTGTCGATCGTCACATCGCGGATGTCCTGCCCATCGATCCGGATCGCCCCCTTCTGGGGATCCCAGAACCGCTCGAGCAACGCCATGCAGGTCGATTTCCCTGCTCCGGTCGCCCCCACCAGCGCCACCGTCAGCCCATGATGCGCCGAAATCGTGATGTCGCATAACGTCGGTGGCGCCCCGGGATAGGCAAACGACACGCCGTCGAACACCACATCCCCCGGCCCCGCCGCCAGCGGCAGCGCGCCCGGCCGGTCCGGCACCGCGCTTTGCGCATCCAGCACCGCGAAATACCCCTCCAGCCCCGGAAACTCCGCAAACAGCCTGGTGGTGAACTGCATGGCGCCATCGAGCCGCTGGATCAGCAGCCCCGCCAGCCCCATGAACGTCACAATCTCGCCCACGCTCGCCTCGTCGCGCGCATGCAGGATCGTCCCGGTGACAACGATCGTGATCACCGCGATGGTGCTCGCCCCGCGCGTCATCACATTGGCCACCGCCCACCAGTTCAGCACCGGAAACTGATGCCGGATCACCTCGCCCATCAAGGCCCCGAACCGCTGCATCTCATCGCCCAGCCGCGTGAAGGACTGCACAACCGTCACATTGGCGAGCGCATCCTGCGCCGTGCCCACCAGCTCGACCTGCCATCGCTGCGCCCGCCGCTGCCCGCCCTCCGTCTTGCGCACCACCACCAGGATCAGCACCGCGAACACCCCGACCAGCAGCACCAGCGCCACCGCCAGCCGTCCGTTCAACACCACCGTCATCGGCAGCAGCACCAGCAGCGCCAGCCACATCGCCAACTGGTCGCGGAAAAAACTCAACCACAACCAGAACATCGTATCCGCACCCGACAGCATCAGCTTCATCAGCCCGCCCGTGCGCGTATCGCCATGAAACGACGGCGGCAACGCCAGCACATGCTCATAGAACCGCCGCATCGCCAGCAGCCGGTTGCGATGCGCCATCCGTTCCGCCTGCAACCCCGCCCCGATCCCGGCCAGAATGCCGAGCAACCCAACCCCGGCCCAACTCCCGAGCAGCACCGTCGCCCGCTGCCACAACACATCACCCGGCAGAACCCGCGCCTCGGCCAGCAACGCAATCACCTGCCCGAACAACACCGGCTCGACAAACAACAGCCCCGCCAGCAGCAGGTTCGCCGCCATCAGCCACCACGCCACCCGCCGGTCCGGCCCAAGCTGGGCAATCACCCGCGCGTAAAGCCGGACAAACGCCATTCAGCCGGGCCCCATTCAGCAGGGCAGGGGGGTGAAGCGGCGTGACGGCGCGACGAATTCCTCCTGCGCCGCCACGATCAGAAGCTCGCGAGACCCCGCATCATGGGTGCGCTGCAACACGCCATGGATCGAGCTCCCGGCCTGCCCCATCGCCGCTGCGGCCGAGCCGAGATTCAGGCGATGAAACAGGAACAGCGCCGCAATCGCATCGCCCGCCCCATTGATCCGCAGATCAAGCCGCGGCGTGCGCAACACATGCATCGCCCCCGCCTCGCTGCAAACCATGTCCATGCTTCCCGCCGGCGTCTCCGCCGTCTCCACGCTCGTCACCAGCACAATCCGCGGCCCCATCGCATGCAGCGCCGTCACCGCGCGCTTCACCTCCGCACGTGTCCCCGTCGGCAACCCCGTCAGCAGCCGCAACTCGAACACATTGGGCGTCGCGATATCGGCGGCCGGCAACGCCTGGTCGCGGATCAGCTCCGGAATCCCGGCCCGCACATAGACATCCGTATCGTCATCGCCGATCACCGGATCGCAGCAATACACACAGCCCGGACTGGCCCGCTTCGTCCGCGCCACCGCATCCAGGATCGCATGGCCAATCCCCTGATCGCCCATATAGCCCGACAACACCGCATCACAGCGCCCCAACGCCCCACGCGCCTCGATCCCATCGATCAACCGGCCGACCTGCGCGCCGGTGTAGACGTCCCCGGTCCAGCCGCCATAGCCCGTATGGTTCGAGAACTGCACCGTATTGACCGCCCAAACCTCCGCCCCCAACCGCTGCAGCGGAAACATCGCGCTCGCATTGCCCACATGCCCGTAGGCCACCCAGGACTGGACCGAGAGGATATTCACGCCGTCCGCCCGCCATCCACCGGCAGCAACACCCCGGTGATGAAGTTCGACGCATCCTCGGCCAGCCACACGCACGCATTGGCGATATCCGACGGCAGGCTCATCCGCCCCAGCGGAATGCTCGACATGAACCGCGCCGTCACCTCCGGATCGTTCGGCTGCCCCATGAACAACTCTGTCAACCCGGTCTGCCCCAACACCGGACACACCGCATTGACCCGGATTTGATCCGCCGCCAACTCCAGCGCCATGCACTGCGTCATCGTATTCACCGCCCCCTTGGTTCCGTTGTACCACACCAGACCCGGCCGCGGCCGGATCCCCGCGGTCGATGAAATATTGATGATCGAGCCCCCGCGCCCCTGCCGGCGCAAACAGGGCACCGCGAATTGCGTCATCCAGTAGAGTGACTTCACATTGACCGCATAAACCCGGTCGAAGGTTGCCTCATCGACATCCAGCATCGGCTGGTTGCGATGCGTCGTGCCGGCGTTGTTGACCACGATATCGAGCCCGCCGAACACCTGCCCGGCCGCATCGACCATCGCCTTCACATCCGCGCCCACGCTCACATCGCCCTGAACCGCGGCGGCATTCGGCCCCAATTCGCCCACCACCCGGCGCGCCGCATCGGCGCTGATATCGGCCACGATCACCTTGGCGCCCTGGCCTGCGAACGCCCGCGCGATCCCCTCCCCGAACCCGCCGCCCGCGCCCGTCACGATCGCCACCTTGCCTGCCAGCCGCATGATCCGCTCCTGTCCGTATCCCCGATGCTTAGGCCGCGCTCCGCCGCATCGTCAAACCCGACCTCTCTTGCCAGATTACGCGTCACCTCCTAACCCTCGCTCACCTCAAAAATGGAACCGCCCGCCATGACGACCCCGAAACTCTTCGACCCCATCGCGTTCCGCTCCGTGACCGCGCGCAACCGCATCGCGCTTGCCGCCCTCTGCCAATACTGCGCCACCGACGGCCTCGGCGATGACTGGCACATCCAGCACCTCGGCGCCCGCGCCATGGGCGGCGCCGGCATCGTCATGACCGAAGCCACCCATGTCTCCGCCGTCGGGCGCATCACGCCGGGCTGCCTCGGCCTCTACACCGACGAACACGAAGCCTTCCTCTCCCGCGTCACCAAACTCATCGCCAGCGGCGGCGCCGTCCCGGCCATCCAACTCGCCCATGCCGGCCGCAAAGCCAGCACCGCCGCCCCCTACCATGGCGGCAAACCCATCCCGCTGTCTGACCCGCGCGGCTGGCAACCCGTCGGCCCCAGCGCCATCCCCTTCGGCGACGGCTACACCACGCCCGCAGAACTCAGCCCCGCCGGCATCGCCGAAATCGTCGGCCAATTCGCCACCGCCGCCCGCCGCGCCCGCAACGCCGGCTTCAAGATCATCGAACTCCACGGCGCCCACGGCTATCTCGGCCACTCCTTCCTCTCCCCCGTCTCCAACCGCCGCACCGACGCCTATGGCGGGGACCTCGCCGGCCGCGCCCGCTTCCTCATGGAACTCGTCGAAGCCGTGCGCGGCGAATGGCCCGATGACCTCCCCCTCTTCGTCCGCCTCTCTTGCGTCGACTGGATGGAAGGCGGCATCCAACTCGCCGACACCGTCGAACTCGCCAAACGCCTCAAAGCGACCGGCAAGGTCGACCTGATCGATTGCTCCTCCGGCGGCGCGGCCGCCACCGGGCCCAAAATCCCCTCGCTGCACCCGGGCTACCAAATCCCCTTCGCCGAAGCCGTCAAACACCAGGCCGGCCTCCCCTCCGGCGCCGTCGGCCTCATCACGGCGCCCGAACACGCAGCCGAGATCATCGCCAATGAACGCGCTGACCTCGTCTTCATCGGCCGCGCCATGCTGGCCGACCCCGCCTGGCCGCTCCGCGCGGCCAAACGCCTGGGGGCGGCGGTGCCGCTGATGCCACAGTACGAGCGGGCCACGATTCTTTAGAGCGGGATGCCTTCTGCTAGGCGAAGGCATCCCGCTCTAACTCTTTGTTTGATCGCCTGATGATTTTTGGTGATTCCACCAAAAATCATCAGGCTCTAGGACGCAAGACAGCGCTTCTTTTTTTGAAAAAAAAGAATCAAAAAAACGTTCGACTTGAATTCTTCCTGTTGATGGGGGCGAAGCCAAAAGACATTGGCTTCGCCCCCTTCTCTATCCATATCCCGATGAACCCAAACGGATAAAAGTTTTTTGCGTCTTTTTTTTCAAAAAAGAAGCGCTTTCCTTACCTTCTCTCCGGCACCACCGTCACCGCAATCCCAACCAGCACCAGCGCCGCCCCGATCACGAAGCGCGCCGTCAGCGCCTCTCCCACCAGCAGCGTCGCCCCTCCGATCCCAAAAATCGGCTGCAAGGATTGGGTGGCCGCCGCAATCCGCGCCGGCACCAGGCGCATCATCGTCAGCCACACATACAGCCCCGCCACCGTCACCAGCGCCCCCAGGTAGAGCACGATCAAAACGCTCCCCACATGCGGCGTCACCACATGATCCCTCATCTCCCACCAGGCCGCCGGCACCAGGAACACCGTGCCGAACAGGCACGACCACCCCCCCACCGTGATCACCCCGTGCCGCCCGATCAGCCCCGTCGCCAGCACGTAATAGGCCGCAATCGAGGCGGTCGAACACAACACCAGCGCATTGCCGAGCATGCTTGATCCCGCCAGCGGATCGCCGTTCCACACCACGGTGGCCACCCCCGCCAACGCCACCGCCATCCCTGCGAGATGCCGCGCCCGCACCTGCTGCTTCAGGAAAATCGCGGCGAACAAGGCGATAAACATCGGGCTCGTCGCCGACAACATCGTCGCCACCGACGCTGCCGTCCACGCCACGCCGAGCGCCTGCAAGATCTGCCCGCCCACGATCCCGAGCAGCCCTAGCGCCAGCATCGCGAACAGGTCGCGCCAGGGCGGCAAGGGGCGAAACCGCATGAACACCGCAAAACACGGCACCGCCACCACATACCGCAGGGCCGTCAACGTATAGGGCGGAAAATCCACCAACGCGATTTTGGTCGCGGGGATCGACAAGCCCCACACCAGCATCAGCGCGGCCAAGACAGCCAAAGCCCGCGCGAGGCTCACCCCGCCAACGCGATCAGGCTGCGCGCCAACACCCTCGCCCCCGCCGCGACCTGCCGGGGCGAGGAATACTCCGCCGGATTATGGCTCACCCCATCCCTGGAGGGGATGAAAATCATCCCGGTCGGACACACCGAAACCAGGAACTGCGCATCATGAAACGCGCCCGACGGCAAGCGCAACGCCGAGAACCCGCATGCTGCGGCCGCCTGCGCCACCGTCTCGACCACCGATGGATCGAACCCGATCGGGTCCGCCGTGAAATGCTCCGCGATCACCGCGGTGCAGGTCTTCAACGCGCCCCGCACCACCGCCTCGATCGCATCCCCCTTCTGCTTCAACACCGCCGCATCCGGATGCCGCAAATCGATCGTGAACCGCGCCCGCCCGGCCACCGAGTTTGACGTATTGGGCGTCACATCGATCCGCGCCACCGTGAAGCGCAGCACATCCGCGGGGTCATGCATCATCGCATTCAACGCGTTGATCGCGCGGATCATGTCCTGCACCGCATCCCGCCGGAGCCCGACCGGCGCCGTTCCGGCATGCGCCGAAGCCCCGTTCACCGTCACGCTGAACCACCGGCTGCCCTGAATCCCGGTGACCACGCCGATATCCAGCCCCGCCGCCTCCAGCAGCGGCCCCTGCTCGATATGCGCCTCCAGATAGGCATGGGGCCGCCCGCCCAGCGCCCGCTGCGGCAAATCCGTCTCCAGCGCCAGATGCTCCGCCAGCGCCGCCCCGAACGTCACGCCCGATTGATCCGCCACCTCATCCCACGTCGACAACGGCGCGTGCCCGGACCACGCCATGCTTCCCATACACCCCGGTGCGAACCGCCCGCCCTCCTCATTGGTCCAGGCCACCACCTCGATCGCCCGCTGCGTCGCCAACCCCGCATCGTCCAGCGCCGACAGCGCCTCAAGCCCGGCAAGCACCCCATAGATCCCATCGAACCGCCCGCCCTCGGGCTGGCTGTCCATGTGGCTGCCCGTCAGCACCGGCGCCAGAGTGGGGTCCGCCCCCTCGCGCCGCAAAAACAGGTTGGCCGCCGCATCGACACTCACCGTCGCCCCCGCCGCGCGCGCCCACGCCATCACCAGCCGCCGCGCCTCCCGATCGCCCGGCGACAGGCATGGCCGGTTGACCCCGTCTCCCGGAATGGCCCCGATCTGCGCCAGCCGCATCAGCCGGTCCCACAGGCGGGTTTCGCTCACGGCGTCGGCGGCACGCGCGGCAGGATCGATCACGGCAACAAAATCCTCAATGTGGCGCAGATATGACCGACCTCGGCATCGGTCAGTTCCGGATACATCGGCAGAGACAGCACCTCCGCGCAAGCCCTCGCCGACTCCGCCCCCCCCGCCGGCCCAAGCGCCACCCGCCCCTGATAGGCCGGCTGCAAATGCACCGGCACCGGATAATGGATGCCGCTGCCGATACCCGCGTCCCGCAACGCCTGCTGGATCCGCCCCCGCTCGGGCAGCCGCATCACGTATTGATGGAACACATGGCTCGCCCCCGCCCGCCGCGCCGGCCGCAACCCCGCCGGCACCGCCGCATCATAGGCCGCCGCGATGGCCTGGCGCCGTGCGTTGTGCGCATCCAGATGCGCCAGCTTGGCCCGCAGGATCGCCGCCTGGATCTCGTCGAGCCGCGAATTGATGCCCTGCTCGGTCGAAATATAGTGGCTCCGCCAGCCGTATTGCCGCAGTGCCGCCATGAGATCGGCCCGTGCGGCATCCTGCGTGGCCACGATCCCGCCATCCCCGAGCGCGCCCAGATTCTTCGTCGGATACAGCGAAAACGTCGCCGCCTCCGTGAATGTCCCCAGTTTACGGCCGTCGAGCGTTGCGCCATGGGCCTGCGCGCAATCCTCGATCACCACCGCCCCATGCGCTGCCGCCGCCGCCATGATGGCCGGCAGATCGGCGGCCTGCCCATAGAGATGCACCGGGATCACCGCCTTGATCGGCGGCAGCCCCGCCGGCGGATGCGCCAGCACGCCAGCGAGCTCCAAGGGGTCCATCGTGTAGTGCGCCGGGTCGATATCGATCAGCACCGGCGTCGCCCCCACCATCTCCACCGCCGCCACGGTTGCCACCGCGGTATGCGACACGGTTGCCACCGCGCAGCCCGGCCCGATCCCGAGCGCCCGCAGCGCCAGCACGAGCGCATCGGTCCCGTTCCCGCATCCGACCGCGCGCGCCGTGCCCAGCCAGTGCGCGAATTCGCTTTCGAACGCCCGCCCCTCGCTCCCCAGGATATACCATCCCGACTCCAGCGCGCGCGCCACTGCCGCGTCGATCTCGCCTTTGAGCGCCCGATACCCCGCCCCCGGATTAGCCTGCGGAATCATGCTATTACCCCTTAAAACGGAAAAGTTTCGTGCTTCTTTTTTTCAAAAAAGAAGCGCTTTCTCACCTAAAGATACTGCCCCAGCCGCTCCCGATACCAGGCAAGCGACCGCCCAATCCCCTCCTCCAGCCCCACCAGCGGCGCCCACCCGGTCGCCGCGCGAAACGCCGTATCATTGGCATGGTACGACCCGATATCGATCGTGGCCCGATCGGCCGGGAACTCCCGCGTCACGAACTGCGCCTCCGGCACCAGTTTCGCGAGGATCCCGGCGATTTCCAGCAGCGAAGCCGGCGGCGGCCCGCCGATATTGAACACCCGCCCATGGCAGGCCGGCGCCGCCGCGGCCAGGAACGCCGCCGTCACGTCGTCGACATAGGTCATATCCCGCAACTGATCCCCGCCCCATACTTCGAACGGCTTGCCCTCCAGCACGCAGCGCAGCCAGATGCCCAGGAAGGTTTGCCGTGCATCGCGAATGCGCAGGCGCGGCCCGTAGCAGTTGGTCAGTCGCAACGACACCACCGGCCGCCCCGCCGTGCGGTGCTCGATCATCCAGTATTGCTCGCCCGCGAATTTCGACACCCCGTTGGCATCCGGCGGATTGACCGGGTGCTCCTCATCGACCGGCAAATAATGCGGCCGCCCGTAGAATTGCCGCGTCGAGGCATGCACCACGATCGCCCCTGGTGCGGCCTCCCGCGCCGCCTGGATCAGCCGCACCTGCGCCACCGCATTGACCGCGATATCCGCCAGCGGATCGCGCTGCCCGCCCATATGGCTGGTCTGGGCCGCCAGATTGTAGATCACATCGACGCCTTCGCAGAGATTGCGCAGGTCGATCTCGCGGATATCCGCCCGCACCAGTTCAACCGCGCTGCCCTCCAGGTTGGCTGGATTGGCCCCCCCCCCGAACAGGAACCCATCGAGCGCCGTCACCCGAGCGCCCCGCGCGGCCAGCGCGTGGCACAGGTTCGAGCCGAGAAACCCGGCCCCGCCGGTGACGAGAATTTTGCGGCCGTTCCAGTCCATCGTGTGGCGCTCCTCAGGGATACCGGGTGCTAACGCCGGATCGTGGCGAAAGGAAGCCCGATCATGCCGTGAATACGGTCAGACCATGCCCGCCTTGCGCGCGCCACCCTTGTTGTCCGGGCCACGCCGCTTGCATGCTGCGGGCCGGCAACCGCGAGGCGGACTGGATGGGTGGCGGCAGACACGAAGGCGAAGCCCATCACCGGCGCGGCAGCCTCGCCGCGCTTTCGATCGCCGCCCTCGGAATCGTCTTCGGCGCCATCGGCACCTCGCCGCTCTACGCGCTGAGCCAGTTGATGTTCCACACCGGCGTCGACGAGGCCGCGCGCGACGTGCCCGGCGCGCTCTCCCTCGTGGTCTGGACCATCACCCTCATCGTCGCCCTCAAATATGCCATCCTGATGCTGCGCGCCGAAAACGACGGCGAAGGCGGCGTCTTTGCCCTTTACGGCCTGATCCATCCCTACAAGCGCCGCGGCGCCCGGTTCCTGCTCTGGGCCCTGATGCTCGGCGCCGGCCTGCTGTTCGGCGATGGCATGCTGACGCCGGCGATCAGCGTGCTCGCTGCCGTCGAAGGCCTCGAAGTCGCCGCCCCCCAACTCGCCGGCGCCGTCGTCCCCATCACCGTGGTCCTGCTCGGCATCGTCTTCGCCCTGCAATCGCGCGGCACCGCCGGCATTGGCGCCATCTTCGGCCCGATCATGCTGATCTGGTTCATCGTCATCGCCGTCCTCGGCGCGCTCCAGATCGCGGCCCACCCTGAAATCCTCGCCGCCCTGGACCCGCGCCGCGGCGCCCTCTTCCTGTGGCACTGCGGCGGATGGCGGATCATGCTGATCCTCGGCGCCCTGATCCTTGTCGTGAGCGGCGCCGAGGCGATGTATGCCGATCTCGGCCATTTCGGCGCCCGCCCCATCCGCCTGGCCTGGTTCCTTGTCGTCTACCCCGCTGTGCTGCTCAACTATCTCGGCCAGGGCGCCTTTCTCATGCATGGCGGCACGGTGATCGGCGACACCCTGTTCTTCAGCATCGTCCCCCCGGCCATGGCCCTGCCCATGGTGGGGCTGGCCACACTCGCCACCGTGATCGCTTCGCAAGCCCTGATTTCAGGGGTTTTCACCCTTGCCGTCCAAGCGATCCGCCTCGGCCTGTTCCCCCGCCTCCTGATCCGCCACACCCACCACGACAACCCCGGCCACGTCTACGTGCCCTTCGCCAACGCCGCCCTCTGCGCCGGCTGTGTCCTGCTCGTCGTCCTGTTCGGCTCCTCCCCCGCCCTCGGCGCCGCCTACGGCCTGACGGTCGCCGGCGTGATGGCCATGACCATCGCCGGCGTCATCCCCGTGGCACGCTGGGTCTGGTCATGGCCGATATCCTTGATCGTGATCGTCTGGGGCGGCTTCGGCGCGCTCTCCGCTCTCTTCCTCGCCGCCACCCTGCTCACCATCGGCCGGGGCGGCTGGGTCCCGCTCGCCATCGGGGCCGCCTGCTTCGGCATCATGACCACCTGGCAATGGGGCCGCAAAGCCACCTTCGCCGCCTATTCCGCCCGCCCCGCGATGACCATGGCCGAGCTTGTGCGCCTGCACCGCGAGGCCCCAAGCTTCATCGAACGCAACGCCGTCCTGATGGCCCCCAAACCCATCCGAGACATCTCCGACCGCGCGCCCGCCCTGATGCGCCTGATATGGGAACGCTCCGGCCTGCTGCCGCGCAACCTCCTCTTCGTCGAAGTCACCCACCGCAAAACCGCCTACATCCATGAGGCCCGCTGCGACGTCACCGTCTTCGCGGCAGACCCCGCGCTCGGCAACATCGCCAGCGTCGAAGTCAAATTCGGCTTCATGGAGGAGCCCAACGTCGAACGCGTGCTGGCGGACATGGCCCGCCACGCCCGGATCGCACTGCCCACCGACCCCAGGCACTGGATCGTGCACGTCAGCCACGAAAACCTGCTGCCCGCCCGCGGCATGGGCCGCCTCGCTTGCCTGCGCCTGGCGCTGTTCGGCCTGCTCCGCCGCATGTCGCAACCCGCCTACTACTATTACGGCCTTGGCGACGAGGTCCAACTCTCGGCCGAAATCATGCCGGTCCGGGTCAGATAGGAGCACCTCCCATGTCATGGCGTACAAGACTGACCGAACGGCTCGGCCTCGCGCTGCCGATCCTGCTCGCCCCCATGGGCGGCGCGGCCGGCGGCCGCCTCGCCGCTGCCGTCACAACCGCGGGCGGTCTCGGCCTGATCGGCGGCGGCTATGGGGACGCCGCCTGGCTCGACCGCGAATTCGCCGCCGCCGGCAACACCCGCGTCGGCGGCGGCTTCATCACCTGGTCCCTCGCCCGCCAGCCCGCCCTGCTCGACCATATGCTGGCCCATGCCCCCGCCGCGGTCATGCTCTCCTTCGGCGATCCCGCCCCCTTCGCCCCCGCCATCCGCGCCGCCGGCAGCACGCTGGTCTGCCAGGTCCAGACCATCGCCCACACCAGGGCCGCCCTCGCAGCCGGCGCCGATATCATCGTCGCCCAGGGCGCCGAAGCCGGCGGCCACGGCGCCACCCGCGCCACCCTCACCTTGGTGCCCGAAATCGCCGACCTCCTGGCCGCCGAAAGCCCCCATACAATCCTTGTCGCCGCCGGCGGCATCGCCGATGGCCGCGGCATGGCCGCCGCCATGATGCTCGGCGCCGACGGCGTGATGCTC
>CANFKS010000030.1 GCA_947447625.1 Rhodospirillales bacterium
AGCCGCCGGGTGCGGCCTCGCCTGTCTCGCCATGATCGCCGGCCATCACGGCCTCGATACCGACATGACCACCCTGCGCCGCCGCTTCCCGATCTCGCTGAAAGGCGCCACCCTCGAAGACCTCATCGCCACCACCCGCGCGCTGCGCTGCGACCCCGAGGATTGCCCCAAACTCCGCCTGCCCTGCATCCTGCATTGGGAGTTCAAGCGCTTCGTCGTCGCCGTCCGCCGTGGCCAGGCCGTCATCCATCATCCCGCCATCGGCCAGCGCCGCATCCCGCTGCGCGCGCTTGACCGCGCCTTCACCGGCGTCGTCCTCGAACTCGCCCCCGCCGCCGGCTTCACGAAGCGCCGCGAACGCTCCCCGCTCGATCTGTTCGACCTCATACGCTTCGGCCTCGATGTGATCAAAGCCCTGGCCCAGGCCTTCGTGCTCTCCGTGCTGCTCGAAATCTTCGTGCTGCTCAGCCCGTTCTATATGCAACTCGTCGTCGACGAGGCGATCCTCAAAGGCGACCGCAACCTCCTCGTCGGCCTCTCCGCCGCTTGCGCCCTGCTCTACACCTTCAAGGCCGCGGCGAACCCGTTCCGCAGCTTCGTCTTCCAGTTCCTCGGCACCAGCCTCCATCCTTATCGCAGCGTCCGCCCGCCGCCCACCCAGACCAACACAGCCCCGGCCACGCTCAGTCCAGCCGCTGCCCATCCCATTGTCGCCCAGGCCTCCGCGGCCACCAGCACGCCGCCCAACAGCGCCGCAGTCATCCATCCCACAGAGGCGCAGGATATGTTGATCCCGAGCACGGTCGCCCGAACCTGGGGTGGGACCCCGCCCAGCAGCGCAAACAGCGGAGGTCGGCTCGCCCCATTGACCAGCATATAGAGACACGCCACCGCAACGGCCGCGCTGATCCCCCAGCCAGGCAAAAACAGCGCCAGCGCCGCAGCCCCCGTGCACAAGGCCGCAACCGTAAAGAGCAAAGGGCGGTTGACCATCCGATCGGTGATCCGCCCGCCCAGCACGTTGCCCAGGAAGCTGCTCCCCGCCACCAGCATCAACGGTACAGGCAGTTCCGACAGCGTCAGGTGGTGCGCGAGTTGGAGGTAGGTCGCGAAATAGGTTGCCACCATGCCGAAGCAAATGCGCTCGGTGATGCTCGCGCCCAGCAACGCCAGAACGCGGGGGCCAAGTGCTTCCCGAATTCCGCCTCTGCTCGGCCCGGAATGCGCCGCGGCCCCGCTGCCCCGCACCAGCAGGAGTGTTGCTCCCGCCACCAAGCCTGTGCAGCCGCCCACGATCAGACTCACCCCGCGCCAGCCAAGAAACGCCCCGATCCAACTCGCCATGGGCACGCCCACCAACAGCGCGAGTGACTGCCCGCCGATGAGCCAGCCCATCGCCCGACCACGCTGGCTGTCGGCCACGCGGTCACCCACCTCGCCGTAGATGCTGCCCATGTAGATGCCGCTCGCCAGCCCACCCAGCAATGCGGTCAACAGGACCTGCCAGTAAGCCCATGCCACGGCCGAACCGGCCATCATCCCCGCCATGACGACGAGCGCTCCGACCAGCAGGCCGCGCCGACCCACGCGTTCGGCCAAGGGGCCCGTAAAAAAGGAGGAGATACCGACCGCGACCGCAGAGCCGGCCAGCATGTGCGAGAGCACGACGATATCCACGTCGAGATCGCGCGCCATGTGCAGGAGGAATGGCGATCGGGTCGTGCCGATGGATCCGGACATGAACATCCCGGCGCCACCCACCGCTAGCAAGCCCAGTGGCAGCACGACATCGTTGGATTTTGTCACTTGTTATCTCTCACGAGGCCAGCCGCGCATGCCGAGGCCATGGCGGGTAGATCGCCGATGGATGCGTCACGGGAATCCCGTGGCTGAGGTGGGTCATCTGAACCTAAAGCCGGCGCGGAATGCGCCCGGCAAGCACGGCGGAGGCGAGCATCATGGTCCCGGAAGCAACGAACACCGAGGGGAGGGCAAAGAAGGCAAGCAGGATCGAGCAAATGACCGGTGGCGCGACTTGTGTGACGTCGCGGAAGCTTGCGAAGACGGTGGTCATCTCGGCCCGCTCGTAGGGGTGGACAGCGCGCAGGAACAGCAGGTTGCCGGCACCGTCGAGGGCACCGGCACTGAAGGCTGCGATCACAAGGAAGCAGGCACCGAGCCATGGCAGGCCGGCGGCCATGGCGGCTGCGATGCTGAAGATCCCGGCGCCGGCGTAGCACGCGCGCATCAGGCTGCGCAGCCCGAAGCGACGGCCAACCCAGCCCCAGATCGGCACCAGCCAAGTCCAGGCCGTGCCAATCGAGACGACGAGGCCGCCGGTCTCCGGGCTGAGACCCGAGGTCACCGCGAGGATGGGCGCATAGACGAAGAACATGCTCCACCACGACGAGCGGGCGGAGGCGAGCGTCCAGGCAAGGAGCAGACGAGGCTGGGAGAAGAAACGCGGCAGATAGCGCAGCGGGTTGGTCGCATCGCGCGGGGCGGCGGCCTGGCTTTCCGAGAGGTCTATGGCGCGGAAAAGGATGAGCAGCGCCGCGGCGGTGATGATGACGACGGCGAAGGGCGCGGAGAAGGCGAAGTTTTCCTGAAGGTGGACGCCGAACCACGGGCCGAAGGTCCAGGGCGCTGCGGCGGCAAAGATGCGGGTCGGCTCGAAATGCCGCAGCGCCTGGCGGGGTACGTTGTCGAGCAGATAGAGCTGGCTGGTGATGTCCAGACAGGCAATGCCGACAGCGTTGAGGATGAGGCCGGCGGCGAAGGCGGGCAGGATGTCGATGGCGAACAGAACGCCGCTGGCGGCGAGCGCCAGAGCGCCCACGGCAAACACCCGGCGGCGGCCGAGTTGGCGGACAAGAAACGGGATGCTGAATCTGCCTGCAACCGCCGCGATCCCCGTCATGGCATAGAGCAGAGTCACCGCCTGGGCGGTGCCCAGCAGATGCAGGGCTCCAAGCGGCAGGACAGTGAGCAGAACCGCCTGTGCCACGCTGGGGAAAAAGAACAGGCTGAGGAAGGCCGCACCCTGGCGCGCCGGCAGGCCGGCGATGGTCCGGGGCAGGAGCACACGGATCATGGACGGGTCAGCGCGCGGCGGCGTCCTCACGCAGGACCTTCTGGATTTCGCCACGCCCTGCGGTTGCTTGGGAGAAGCGGGTGCCGGTGATCATGCCGCCGTCGATCAGCAGATCGATGCCGGTGACGAAGCTTGACGCGTCGCTGGCCAAATAGAGCGCGCCGCGTGCGATGTCGTCGGGCATGCCGGCGCGAGGAATCGGCTGGGATTTTGCGAAGCGCGCGGTGAGCAGATCGGTCTGCCCGTCGGCGACGTCAGAGTCGATGCCGATGCCTTTGCCGAAAATCCCGGTGACGATGGCGCCAGGGGAGAGGCTGTTGACGCGCACACCGTATTCGCCAAGCTCGGCGGCGACCACTTTGGACAAATGGACCACGGCTGCCTTGGCGGCGCAGTAGGTCTGCGAGCCGGCGCCGGCACGGAAGGCAGCGACGCTGCCGGTGTTGATGATACTGCCGGAGCGTTGGGCGATCATGATGGGAGCCGCATATTTCATGCCGACGGCGACGCTGCGCACGAGCAGCGCCATCAACCCGTCGTATTCGGCGATGTCGAGGTCGACAATGCTGCGGTGGGGGATGCCGACGCCGGCATTGTTGAAGAGAACGTCGAGCCGGCCGAAACGGGCTGCTGTGCCCTCGACGAGGGCGCGGATCTGCTCGGCGTCGGACACATCGGTCTGCATAAAGCTCGCGGACTGGCCGATGCGGGCGGCAATGTCGTGCCCAACATCGGCGCGGCGGCCCGCCAGCACGACGGTGGCGCCCTCCTCGGCGAAGAGTTCGGCGGTGCGGGCGCCGATCCCACTGGTAGCGCCGGTCACGATAGCCACCTTGCCATCAAGCATGCCCATGGTCATTGCCTCCTGTTTTGCGGTGAGCTTGGACCGTTCGACACGGCGGCTCAAGCGGTGGCGGTGAGATCGGCGTAAACAGGGCACAATCTGGCTTGAAGTCGCTGCAGCCGCCGCCGGTTTGCCGTGACTCCATATTGCCATCATCAGGCGCCACAGCGGGATGCTTTCTGATAAGCGAAGGAATCCCGCTCCAACTCTTTGTTTGATCGCCTGATTCAGAGTTTTTGGCGATTCCGCCAAAAATCACCAGGCTCTAAACGCGGTGTCTGCCAAACAGGCAGCGGCGCACGTATCGGGGGGTCCAGGGCTGGCGAGATTGGTCTAACACCCTGTGGATAAGTCTGGGGATGGGATGAGATCAAAACCTCCAACCCATAGATTCTGAAGCATCACCGCAAACTCGAATTTTGTGAGGCATGTTTTCTAAAGCATTGTAAAAAAAGATAAAACTATCGAATTTTGAGGCGCAAAACGCGCTCAGGGCGGTAAGTCCTTGGAGTCAGGCGAGTCAAGCCGCAAAGTGGATAAAATTCGAGACGATATCCTGTGGCGCCGATCGTCGGGCGCCACAGGGACTCCGTCTCAGAACCCGAGCGGGCTGGCTTCGGCCTTGATCCACTTGCCACCCTTGACCTGGGCGAGGAAGCTTTCCGTCGAACCGGAATGCGTGTCTGCGGCGAAGGTGATGGCCGGCGTGCCGAACATGTCCTTGTAGCCCTTCACCTGTTCGAGGCCGGCGAGGAAGCTGTCGACCGTGAGGTTCTTCCCGGCGTTCTCCAATGCCTTGATCACCACCTGCGCCCCGGTGTAGCCGACCTGGGCGGCCGGGTTGGGCTCCTTGCCGTAGAGCTTGACGTAGTTGTTGTAGAACGCCTTGCCCACTGGGTCCGGATTCTCGGCGCCGAGCAGGATGAAGGTCGCCATGGCGTAATAGCCTTCGGTGATGCCGCCCGGCACTTCGGCGACCGCGCTGTCATACGACGCGACGGGGCCGACAATATCCACGTCCCAGCCCATCTTGCGGATGGCCGACATGCCCTGGATGGTATCGCGCACGATGGTGCCGAAGAACACCACGTCACACTTGGCATCGCGCAGACGGGCAGCAGCCGACGTGAAATCGGTGTCGGTGGGCTTGTGCTTGGTCTCGGCGGTGAGCTTCATGCCCTGGACCTTGAGCTGGTCGGCCACGCCATCCGTCACGTCGCGGCCGAAATCAGTGTCCTGCGCGAGCGTGCAGATCGCCTTCTTGCCGCGCTTCTCGGCGAAGTATTTAACCGCTGCGCGCGCACCATCATAATACGAGGCGAGCAGCGCGAACTTCAGCTTGTGGTGCGGCTCGGCCATCGAGCGCGCCGAGGTCAGCGGGAAGATGTTCGGCACATTCTTCGCGAGCTGGTCCGGCAGCACCGCGTTGTTCATCGGCGTGCCACCATTGGCGACCAAAAAGAACACGTTGTCGCGGTTGATCAGCTTGTTTGCCGCCTGGATCGAGCGCGGCACCTGGTACTGATTGTCCTCAACGATGTATTTGATCTTCCGCCCGTTGATCCCGCCCTTGGCGTTCACTTCGTCAAACGCCATGCGGTAGGCGTTGGAGTTGTTGACACCCCAGGCAACCGTCACGCCGGACAGGTCGGTATAGGTGCCGATGGTGATTTCAGTATCCGTGACACCGCGCACCGGGTCGGCAGCGTATGCTGCCCCCGCGATGCCGACGGCGATGGCGCTGGCCAGTAGCAGATGACGCATCCGTTCCTCCTGTTGCATGCCGAATTTTTAAACGCTCTCCGCGCGACTGTCGGCCGTCAGGCCGCGCGGTACATGTCGTCGATCAGGTGCTGGTATTTGTTGAGCACCAAATGCCGCCTCAGCCGCATTGCAGGCGTCACCTCGGGGTCCTCCGGCTCGATCCGCGCCGGCAGGATATGGAACGCGGCCAGCACCATATCGGGTGCCCAGGCGCGCAATTCAGCCGATATCAAGCCCTGCACGTCGCTGGTTCGCACCAGCGAAACCGTCGAGGTGAACGGCACATTGCGGTCCTGCGCCCATTTTTCCACCGCGTCGAATTCCAGAATCACGAGGCATGCGAGGCTCTCCCGGCCATGCCCGACCAAAACAGCGTCCGCGATGAACGGTGACAGCTTTACCCGGCTCTCGAACCCGGCCGGCAACACCTCACGCCCATCGGCCATCGTCAGCGCCTCCCCCTGCCGACCCGCCAGGACAAGTTGCCCGCCATCGAGCCGCCCGAGATCGCCGGTGTGCAGCCAGCCCACCTCGTCCGTCGCCGGCACCAGCGCGCCATCCTGCCACAATCCGGCGCACACATGCGGCCCGCGCAGCCAGACCTCGCCCGCCGGCGACAGCGCCAACTCACCCCACGGCACCGGGACCCCCACGCTGCCCGCCCGATGGTCCCCGGCGGGCGACACGCTCGCCACGCCGCCGCACTCCGTCGTGCCATAGACCTGCCGCAGGTCCACCCCGAGGGTCTGGAACCAGCGCACCAGCTCGTCCGATACTGGCGTACCCCCGACAAACGCCAGCCGGGCCCGATCAAGCCCGATCGCGGCGCGCACCGGCGCCAGCACCAGCCGATCCGCCAGCACGGCCAACGCGCCGAGCCTCCTCCCTTCCGCCCGCGGCGCTGCCTGCGCCATCGCCCAGTTGAACAAATGCCGCTGGATCCAGGTCGCACCCCCCGCCGACATCGTCATCGTGGCATGGAGCTTCTGCCAAATCCGCGGAATCGCGAACATCACGGTGGGCCGCACCTCCTGGAGGTTCTCCGGTACCGTCTCGGCACTTTCCACCAGGTTGCTGATCGTCCCGCACGACAGCGCCACATACAGCCCGAACACCCGCTCCACGGCGAGGCTCAGCGGCAGGAATCCGAGCCGCTCATCCGCCGCACCCTGCCCGGTCAACGCCGCTGCATGAGCGATTTGCGTTGCCAGGTTGGCATGGCTCAGCGCCACCAGCCGCGGTTCCTCCGACGTTCCGGAGGTTGCCGTCAGAATGGCGATCGAGCCCGGATCGATGGTGCCCACACTGCGCGCCCACGCCTCCGGCCGCGCCACATTGCGCGCCGAAAAGGCCTCGAGGCTTTCGCACATCGGGTCGCTGAAATCGCGCAACCCCTTCATGTCCATAATGACAATCCGCTGCAGCGCCGGACACGCCGCGCGCATCTGCAACACCTTGTCGAGCTGCTCCTCGTTCTCGACGAACAGCAGCCGACACCCCGATGCCGCCAAGGTCACCGCCGTCGGCTCGCCCGGATCCGTCGGCGCCAGGCCGAGCGCAATGCCGCCCGCACCTTGGATCGCGAGATCGGCGGCGATCCAATCCGGCCCCGTCTCGGCCAAAATCCCGGCCACCACCCCGGGCCCCACCCCGGCCTCGACCAGCCCAAGCCCGATTGCCCGCACACGCTCGGCCAGTTGCGACCAGGTGATCGCCTGCCAGATGCCACGGTCCTTTTTGCGCAAAATCGTCGCAGTGCCCTGCGTGCCGGCACGGTCCAGCAGGAGGGCGGGAAGGGTGCTCATCGCCACAGCTTCTTCTTCTTCCAGCGCCTCTGGCCGCGCACGCCTTCGTCTTTCTGGCCGAGATAGAATTCCTTGATGTCGTCCTTTTCCATCAGGGCGGCACAGGTGTCCTCCATGACGATCCGGCCGACTTCCAGGACATAGCCATAATCCGCGGTCTTCAACGCGATATGGGCGTTCTGCTCGACCACCAGGATCGCCACACCGCGCTCGCGATTGATCCGCTTCACGATTTCGAAAATCTGCGTGACCAGGATCGGCGACAGCCCAAGCGACGGTTCATCGAGCAGCAGCAGCTTCGGCCGCCCCATCAGCGCCCGCGAGATCGCCAGCATCTGCTGCTCGCCGCCCGACATCTGCCCCGCCCGCTGCGTCGCGCGCTCCTTCAAGCGAGGAAAATATTCGTAGCACATCTCCAGGTCGCGCGCGACCTCGTCCTTGTCGTGCCGTGTGTAGGACCCCATCATGAGGTTTTCCGCCACCGACAGAAACGGGAAGATCTCGCGCCCCTCCGGCGAATGGCAGATGCCCGAGCGCATCACCCGATCCGGCGGCAACCCGCCGATCGAGCGGCTGTCGAACGTCACATCCCCGCGTTCGGCATCGAGCACCCCCGAAATCGTGCGCAGGATCGTCGTCTTGCCCGCGCCATTGGCGCCCAGCACGGTGACGATGCTGCCCTCCTTAACCTCCAGCGAAACCCCGCGGATCGCCTGGATCGGCCCATAGAAGGTCTCGATATTGGAGACCTTGAGCAATGTCCCGCTCATGGCTCGCCTCCGATATAGGCGCGGATCACCTCGGGGTCGGACTGCACCTCCGCCGCCGTTCCCATCGCCAGGATGCGCCCGTAATTCAACGCCATCACCCGATCCGACACGGCGCTCACCAGCTTCATGTCGTGCTCGACCATGATGACGGTGATGCCGAGATCCTTTTTGATGTCGTCGATCCAGAAGGCCATCTCCTCGGTCTCCTCGACATTGAGGCCTGACGAGGGCTCATCGAGCAGCAGCAGTTTCGGCTCCGTGCACAACGCCCGCCCAAGTTCCACCACCTTGCGCACCCCGTAGGGCAGATTGGCGATCAGGCTGTCGCGGTGGCGCTGCAAGCCCAGAAACGCAATCACCTCCTCGGCCACCTTGCGATGCTCCACCTCGGCGCGGCGCACCGACGGCAAAAATCCAAGCTGGCTCAGCAGCCCCACCTTCGAATGGCAGTGCCGCCCGATCAGAAGGTTCTGCAACAATGTCGCATTGGCAAACAGCTCGATGTTCTGAAACGTCCGCGCGATGCCGAGCCCGGCAATCAGATGCGGCGGCGTCTCGGTGATATCCTGCCCGTTGAAGTTCAGCCGCCCGCTGGTCGGATTGTAGATCCGGCTGATCAGATTGAAGATCGTGGTCTTGCCCGCCCCGTTCGGCCCGATGATGGAGAACACCTCTCCGGGCCTCACATCGAAGCTGACCCCCTCGACCGCCCGGATTCCACCAAAGCGGATGCCGAGGTCAGTTGCGCTGAACAGGCTCATCGCAGGCGCTCCGATTTAGCGTAGCTTTTCTGCCGGCGCGAGGCGCTGGCGCGATGCAGCGGGAAGCGGTTGAACCACAGCTTCATTTTCTGCCACCGCCCGTTGATGCCCATCGGCTCGAACATGATGCACAGCACCAGGATGATGCCGAACACCGACGGCTCCAGCCCCGGCATCCGCCCCAGCCAGTTCGGCAGGTCATCGCGGATCATGGCGATCCCCTGCGGCAGCAGACGCATGAACATCGCCCCGAAAATCGCCCCATGCAGCGAGCCAAGCCCGCCAACAAACACGATCGTCACCAGTTGGATCGACAGCAGCACATCGAACGCATCGGGCGCCAGATGCCGCACATAATGCGCGAACAACCCTCCTGCGAGCCCGGTGATCCCGGCCGACAGGGCAAAGACGATCGTCTTGTACCACGCCAGATTGATGCCCATCGACTGCGCCGAGACCTCACTGTCCCGGATCGCCACCATCGCCCGCCCAAGCGGCGAACGCAGCACATTGAGCGCAAGCAGAATGACGAACACCAACGCCACCAGCGACATGTAATAGACCGCCCACGGTCCATCCAGCACCACGCCCAACACGCTCGGCGCCTTGACCGGAAAACCGTCGAACCCGCCGGTCACACTGTCCCATTTCTGCAGGACATTGCTGATGATGCCGCCGAACGCCAGGGTCGCGATGGCGAGATAAAGCCCCGTCATCCGCAACGTCGGAACCCCGATGGCGATCCCGGCCGCGGCCGTCACGATCGCCGCGGCCGGCAGCGTGACAGCGAACGGCCAGCCCCGCGCCAGCAGAATTGCCTCCGTATAGGCGCCAATCCCGAGGAAGGCCGAATGCCCCAGGCTGACCAGCCCGGTATAGCCGGTCAGCAGCATCAGCCCCACGCCGGCGATGGCGAAAATAAACAGCCCCCCGAGCTCGCCGACATAAAACTCCCCGGCAAACTGCGGCAGCGCCAGCAGGATCACTATCAGCAGCCCGTACCATATCTTGGCCGAGGGCGCGCGAAACAGGCGGAGATCCTGCTCATACTGGGTCTTGAACGGACGGTGCATGGTTCAGACCCGCTTACGGATGGTTGCGCCGAACAATCCCTGCGGCCGCAGGATCAACACGCCGAGCAGGACGATGTTCGACGTCACGTCCTGGAAACCGGGCGGCAGGAAATAGCCGCTGAGCTGCTCGACCACACCGACGATCACGCCGCCGATCACAGCACCCGGGATCGAGCCAAAACCGCCCAGCACGGCGGCGGCAAAGGCCTTGAAGCCAAGCATGCCCATGTTGACATCGATCAGCGACACCGGCGCGAGCAACACCGCCGCAACCGCCGATACCCCGGCCGAAATCGCCCAGATCAGCGAAAAGATCCGCCGCACCGGGATGCCCATGTAATAAGCCGCGAGTTGGTTCTGCGACGCTGCCTGCATCGCCACGCCCAGCCGGGTTCGGCTGAAAAACAGATACAGCACCAGGCACAGGATCAGCGTGCCGATGATGATCGAGACATTGTCCTGCCCCAGCACGAGCCCGCCGAGATTGACCGTCTTGTTGGTGAAGGGCGTGTTGAAACCGACCGAGTCATAAGTCCAGACGATACCGGCCGCGGCGCGGAAAATGAACGCGAGCCCCAGCGTCAACATCACCACCGCGAACTGCGGCTGCCCGATCACCCGGCGCAGGATCACCGCATCGAGCAAAAACCCGAACGCCGCCGTCGCCGCAATGGCCAGCCCGAAGCCGACCCAGTAGTTCAGCCCGAATTGATGAATGAAGGTATAGGCCGCAAAGCCACCCAGCATCATGATTTCGCCCTGGGCGAAATTCACCATCTCGGTGGCCTTGTAGATCAGGACGAAGCCGAACGCGATCAGTCCATAGATGCAGCCCGACGCTGCGCCGTTGACGACGAGCTGCAGCAGACGCGCGACGTCGTCCATGCACAAACCTCCCCTCGCGCGGCCTTTGTTGGCGGCACGTCTATCGTTATAGCCCGAGCCTAAGCTGACGGTTTCGACTGCGTCAATCGCCTTTTGGGCAGCAAAAGAAATAAGATTCGGCGCAACGACTTCGGCAAGCAAGAAACACTCCCTCCCACGCCCAGGCTCCGCATTGATGTTACGGCGTGGCAGCCGGATTGCCATGGCGGTATCCGACGGCAAAGATGCTCGAACACACCAGGAGGACGACGATGGCAACCAAATTTCGGATGGGCGAGATCACCGGCGGCGAGGCGCGGGCACTCGCCGCACGCGGCCCGGTCATCCTGCTGCCCCTCGGCAGCCATGAGGACCAGGGGCCGCATGCGCCGATGGGCGATTATTTGTCGGCCGAAAAAGTCGCCGAGAAAATCGCCGAGGCCGCAACGGCCGCCGGCGTCGAGACCGTGGTGGCGCCGGTGCTGCCGTTCGGTGGCGCCGATTATTTCGGCACCATGCCGATGGGCATTGCGCTCAGCCAGTCCACGCTGCGTGCCGTGCTGACGGACATGCTGTCCTGCCTGCTGCGCCACGGGTTGACCCGCATCATCGTCATCAACGGCCACGGCGGCAACGTCCAGGCGGTGCACGAAGTCACCCAGGACATCTACCGCGAAAGCAAAATCCTGATCCCGAGCTTCTATCTCTGGCGCGTCGCCTACTCCTACCTGCCCGGCATCCTCGGCGCCGATGTCGCCGCCAGATCCGCCGGCCACGGCGCGGACCCGCTGACGTCGGTGATGATGTCGCTCTTCCCCGACTGGATCCGCCACGACATGGTTCCCCCCAAGCCCACCGCCCCCACCGTGATGGGCAGCCCGGTGATCAACTTCGGTGCCATCCGCTTCGCCGGCGCGGAAATCGCAGTCCCGGTCGAACTCGACGAAATTGCCCCCAACGGCGTCTGGTCCGGTGACCCGTCGCTCTGCTCGGCCGAAACCGGCGGCCAACTGATCGCCAAGCTGGTCGAAGTTGGCGTCAAACTCGCCCAATACGTCGCGAAATAGCCCACAGCCTGATGACGATTGGCGGAACCGCCAAAACTCTGAACCAGGCAATCAAACAAAGCATCAGAGCGGGATGCCTTTGCCTGTCAGAAGGCCTCCCGCTCCGATGCGCCTGCCGGACCCGATTGGGTCCGGCAGGCTCGCCCGGTCTACGCCTTCTTGCGGATCGGCGGCATCACCGCCTCCGGCAGCGGCGAGATATACGGATTATCCCGCGTCCGCTCCGCATGATCCGCCTTTGCCTGGGCGATCACCTCGGGGTTCCCAAATGCATCGATCGCAGTCCCCGCCATCACCTTGGCCACATGGATCATCCCCTTCTTCGCCAGCGGGGACTTGCCTTGCGCCGTCAACTGCCAGGAATGGAACGGCGTGCCGATCGCGATCGTCGCCCCGTCGGCCTGCACCAGCGGCACCTTCCAGGACACATCGCCCACATCGGTCGAGCCCAGCATCGGCTCCCCGCGCAGATTGAGCGGCACGATGAAATCGGCCAGCGGCTGATCCTGCCGGATCGGCAGCCCGGCGCGGCGATACTGCGCGGCGATATCCTGCGGCGTCAGCGTCGCGCGGATCTCCTCGGCGAAACGGCGATCCTCCGCATCGAACGGCGGCGGCCCGAGGCGCATCAGGTTGGCATGCATCGCCTTCTCCAGCGGCGTATTGCCCAGCAGGTTCGAAACCGCCGAAATCACCTCCATCTGAACCGTCGTCTCGGTCATCAGCGCCGCCCCGCGCGCAACATTCTGCACCCGCTCGACCAGCGCATTCATCTCTGTCAGGTCCCGCGCCCGGATCGCGTAGCGCACCTTGGCGAACCCCTGCACCACATTCGGCGCCACGCCCCCGGTGTCGAGGATCGCATAATGGATCCGCGCATCCGACGGCATGTGCTCGCGCATATAGTTCACGCCGACATTCATCAGCTCCACCGCATCGAGCGCCGAGCGCCCCAGATGCGGCGACGCCGCCGCATGGCTCGCCCGCCCCGTGAACGAAAAATCCATCCGCGTATTCGCCAGGCTCATCGCGTCATTCACGCCGGCGAACGGCATCGAATGCCAGGTCAACGCCATGTCGACATCATCGAAACACCCGGCCCGCACCATGAACGACTTCGCCGCCCCGCCTTCCTCCGCCGGGCAGCCATAGTAGCGCACGCGCCCCTTGATGCCGTTCTCCGCCAGCCAATCCTTCACCGCCGCCGCCGCGAGCAGCGCGCCCGAACCAAGCAGATTATGGCCACAGCCATGCCCCATCCCATCCCCCGCCAACGGCCGCGGCTCCGCAACGCCCGCCTCCTGCGACAGCCCGGGCAGCGCGTCGTATTCCCCCAGAATGGCGATCACCGGCCCCTCATCCCCCGCCTCGCCCATCACCGCGGTCGGAATCCCAGCGAGATTCTCCGTCACCCGGAACCCCTCCGCCTCCAACATCGCCTTGTGCTCGGCCACCGCGGCATATTCGTTGTAGGCAATCTCCGGCGCATCCCAGATCCGGTCGCTGAGCGCCTCGTACTTGTCCTTGCGGACATCCACGAGTTGCCAGATGCGTTCGCTGTTTTGCATGGGAAGGGCTCCTGATCGGCCGATTGAAGGGCGCGACGATAGGGGTGGAGCGGATGGGAAGGAAGGCCTCCGGGTCCGAAATTCAGGCAGCCCTCCTCCGCTCTTGCCCACCCCCGCGCCCGGACCATACGATCCCCCCAAAAGGGAGACGATGTCCGCCATGAACTGGGAACCGGAGCTTGAGGAACTGCGCAAGCGCCAGGCGCTGACGCGGCAGATGGGCGGCGCCGAACGGGTCGCCCGCCAGCACAAGGGCGGCCGCCTCACAGTGCGCGAGCGCATCGAACGCATGCTTGATGCCGGCAGCTTCCACGAACTCGGCGAAATCTCCGGCAAGGCGAAATACGACGAGGATGGCCGCCTGACCGAACTGGTCCCCGCCAATTGCGTCTTCGGCCGCGGCCGCGTCGATGGCCGCAACGTCGTGATCTGCGGCGATGACTTCACCGTGCGCGGCGCCTCCGCCGACAGCTCGATCCCCCACAAATTCCGCATGTCCGAAGACATGGCCGCCCAGTTCCGCATGCCCATCATCCGCATCATCGAGGGCTCCGGCGGCGGTGGCTCGGTCAAAACCATCGAAACCACCGGCCGCGCCAATCTCCCCGGCGGCGTCTATTCCAGCAGCGGGGCAGACCTCACGGTCGAAAACATGAGCCTTGTCCCCGTCGTCGGCCTCGGCCTCGGCTCCGTCGCCGGCCTCGGCGCCGCCCGCCTGGTCGCCAGCCACTACTCTGTCATGGTCAAAGGCATCTCCGCCGTCTTCGTCGCAGGCCCCCCCGTCGTCGAACAACTCGGCGAACCCCGCACCAAGCAGGAACTCGGCGGCTGGGAAATCCAGGTCGGCTGCGGCGCCGTCGATCACGCCGTGGACACCGAGGAGGAAGCCTTCGCCTGCGCCCGCCGCTTCCTCTCCTACCTTCCCTCCTCGGTTCACGAGCTCCCCCCGCGCGGCCCTGCCCGCCTCGACCGCGACCACCGCGAAGAAAAACTCATCTCCGTCATCCCCCGCGACAAGCGCCGCGCCTATCATACGCGCCGGGTCGTCAACATGGTGGTCGACAACGGCTCGTTCTTCGAAATGGGTGAAGGCTTCGGCAAAGCCATCGTCACCGGCTTCGCCCGCCTCGACGGCTGGCCCGTCGCCCTCATGGCCGGCAACCCGCTCTACGGCGGCGGCGCGTGGGACACCGCGGCCTGCCAGAAAATCATCCGCTTCCTCGACCTTGCGCAAACCTTCCACATGCCGGTCGTCCATATGGTCGACTGCCCCGGCTTCGCCGTCGGCCTCGCCGCCGAACGCACCGCCAACATCCGCTGGGGCATGCGCGCCTTGGCTGCCATCAACCAGACCACGGTGCCCTGGTGCAGCATCATCATGCGCAACGTCTTCGGCGTCGGCGGCCTCGCTCACCAGCCCGTCAACCGCCTGACCGTCCGCTACGCCTGGCCGTCGGCCGCCTGGGGCTCCCTGCCTCTCGAAGGCGGCATCGAAGCCGCCTACAAAGCCGAAATCGAAGCTGCACCGGACCCCGAAGCCCATCTCGCAAAAATCAAGAAGCGCCTGGACGACCTGCGCTCCCCCTTCCGCACCGCCGAAGCCTTCTGGATCGAGGAAATCATCGACCCCCGCGACACCCGCCGCCTCCTCTGCGACTTCGCCCACCTCGCCGCGCCCCTGCGCACGCCGGGGGTGACAGGGTTCGCGGTGCGGCCGTAACCCGGGTTCAACCCACCGCGATGGTTGGAGGCTGGCTATTGAGCGCATCCTTGTCGAATCCGGCGATGCGCTTGTAGCCGGCCGCCGCCTCCTCCAACTCTGCCGCGCTCAGCACATCCTCGATCCGCTCGAACCCCGCCGGCGCCCGTGTCTGCACCATCTGCATCACCTTCTCCGGCCCGTTCCGCCGATTGGCCAGCACGATCCGCGCCGTGATCGGGTTGCGCTCGGCCTCATAGGATTTCAGCGCCGCCGTCGTCATGCCATGCGCCCGCAATTCGCGCGCCAGCACCCTGGCATCGATGATCGACTGCGAGGCGCCGTTTGACCCGATCGGATACATCGGATGCGCCGCATCCCCCAGCAGCGTGGTGCGCCCATGGGTCCAGACCGGGATCGGATCACGGTCGACCATTGGAAATTCGTAGATATGCCGGGCGCCCCGGATCAGCGCGGGCACATCGAGCCAGTCGAAAATCCAGTCCGCGAAACGTGGCAGAAAATCGGCGGTATCCCCCGCCCGGTTCCAATCCTCGCGCCGCCACGCATGATCGGCCGGAAATTTCAGCTCGGCGATCCAGTTGGTCATCGACCGTCCCGCGTCATACAGCGGCCGCGAGATCGGATAGGCCACGAATTTCTGAAACTCATGCCCCGCCATGATCATCGAACGCCCGGAGAGAAACTGCGGTCCCTCCGTCACGCCCCGCCACAAGATCGCGCCATTCCAGATCGGCGGTCCCTCGCCCGGATAATGCATTGCCCGCAGAACCGAGTGGATACCATCCGCCCCGATCAGCACGCTGCCGTCCGCGCTCGCCCCATTCCTGAAGCGCGCGCGAATGCCGCGCGCGGTCTCCTCGTACCCCGCCAGGTGATGACCGGCGTGGAACTGCCCCGCGCCCAGCCGCGCCCGCAGCGTCTCCAGCAGCAGCATCTGCAATGCGCCGCGATGGATCGAGAATTGCGGCCACCGATACCCCGCCTCCCGCCCGCGCGGCTCATGCCAGATCGGCTTGCCGTGCCGTGAGTAGTAGGCCAACGCCTGCGTCGGCACCGCCAACGCCGCCAGCCCCTCCTCCAGCCCGAGTTCGCAGAGCTCCCGCACCGCATGGGGCAGCACATTGATGCCCACCCCAAGCGGACGGATCGTCTCCACGCTCTCGAACACCTGCACGGGCAGTCCGACCTGGTGCAGGCTCAGCGCCAACGTCAACCCGGCAATCCCGCCGCCCGCCACCAGCACAGTCATCGCCGAAGCTCAGTTGAACCCACCGCGCGCGGCAATCGGCCATAAACACTCGACCCGGCCATTGCGAATGCCCACATACCAGTCGAACCGATCGACCGTCGGGTCGCAATGCCCCGGCACCAGCCGCAGCTTCTCGCCGATCACCGGCGCCGCCGCGTCGCCCTCGATCAGGATGCGCCCATGCTCGTCGCTCGCCCCGGCATAGCTCAACTCCGGCCGCTGCCACACGCCCGGCATCCCGCTGTCGATTGCCACCGCCTTGTGCCCGGCATCCACCACCGCCACCCCCTTGCGCGGTTGGCTGATGACGGTCGCCAGCACGAACAACGAATGCCGGAACGTGCTCACCGGCGCGCCCGATGCGTCCAGGTTCTTCGCATAATCCACATCCATGAAGCAGTAGCTGCCCGCCTGGATCTCGTTGTAGACGCCCGAAGCCGTCTCCATCTCGTAGGTCCCGGTCCCCGCCCCGCCCACGATCGGGCAGGCGATCCCCTGCTGGCGCAGCAGATCCACCGTCCGCCGCGTCGCCTCGACGGCGCCCTCGATCGCGGTGCGCCGCTCCTCGATGCTGCGCTTGTGCTGCGCGCTGCCGTGATAGGATTGCAGCCCGCCAAACGTCAGATGCGGGCTGTCCGCGATCATCCGCCCCAGCGCCGCCGCCTCCGTCCCGGCCGCGATCCCGGCCCGGTTCATGCCCACGTCGATCTCCACCAGCACCGTGAGGTTCACCCCATTGTCCCGCGCCGCCACCTCGATCGCCGTCACATGCTCGGCACAATCCGCGCACAGCGCGATCGTCGTGATCCGCGCCAGCGCCGCCACCCGGTTGAGCTTGTCGGCGCCCACCACCTCGTTGCTGACCAGGATGTTCTTCACCCCGCCCCACGCCAGCGCCTCCGCCTCGGCAACCTTCTGCACGCATTGCCCCACCGCGCCGCGCGCGATCTGCTGATGCGCCACCACCGCTGATTTATGCGTCTTCGCATGGGCGCGCAGCTTCACCCCGGTGCCTTCCAGCCGCGCCGCCATGGTGTCGAGATTGAACTCGAACGCGTCGAGATCGATCAGCAGGGCAGGGGTATCGACCTCGTCTTCGCGCATACCGATACGGGCGGGGGGAATTTGCAGCATGACATCCATCCTTCAAGGCCAGGGGCGGCCGGTCGCGGCAGCCGCGATCCAGACGAAGGCCCCCGTGTTGGCAATGGCCGCATTGTTGCCCCGGATGCGCCGCACGGCAACCCGCATCAGCCGGTAGCGCGGCCCCTCATAGGCCATCAGCCGCCGCAGTCCCGCCGCATCGACCTCCACCACCGCGCCCTCCACCCGTCCCCGCCAGGCCTTCCGCAGCGTCGGATACGGCGTGAAGCGCAACCCCACCCGCCGATATCCTGTCAATACCGCCGCCGCCGGCCGCAATCCCGGCCCGGCACACGCCGCCAGCCGGGCGGGATCAAGCAAGGTGCCGTACAGAAACAGCCGCATGGCCCCCCCTTTCAACGCGGTGGCAGGCGACACCACGGGCATCGCCTGCCCCATGCCGCCGCCCGGCCGATCAAGCGAACGCGTAGGCATCCATCCGCAGCATTCCGTAGGTGCAGCTTTGATGGATACGCTCGGCCTTTGCCGCCGCGCCGGCCGCGCCCATGGCGACGAACAGCGGCAGCAGATGCTCCTCCGTCGGATGCTCATCGGCCGCAAACGGCGCCTTGGTGCGATAGGTCAGCAGATCGCAACGCCGGCCCTCGGCCATCGCGGCCTCCATCCACGCCGAGAACGCCGCGGTCCGCGGGTCCTGCGCCGCGTCGATCGCCTGGCCGCGAAACCGCCGCAGATCATGCGTCCAACTGCCGGAGCCGATGATCAGCACGCCCTCGTCGCGCAACGGGGCCAGCGCCTCGCCGAGCTGGTAGTGATGCGCCGGCCCGAGATGGCTCTGGATCGACACCTGCAACACCGGGATATCCGCGTCGGGATACGCCAGATAGAGCGGCACCCAGGCCCCATGATCCAAACCGCGCCGATGATCGATCGCACTCGGCAACCCGACCCCCGCCAGCAGATCGCTGACATGCTCCGCCAATGCCGGATCGCCCGGCGGGTTGTATTTCAGGTCGTACAACGCCCGGGGAAACCCCCCGAAATCATAGATCGTCTCGTTGCGCACGACCGCATTGACCAGCGGCGCCGCCGTCTCCCAATGCGCGGAGGCCACGAGGATAGCTTTCGGCCGCGCCAACCCCCGTCCGAACCCGCGCAGGAAATCCTGCGCAGGCGCCGGCGTGAGGGCAAGCATCGGCGAGCCATGGCTGATAAAGAGGCTCGGAAGCATGACCTGGTTCCTTTACGCGGCTTTCTTGGAGCCGATGGTGAGGGCGAACGCCCCATTGCCGATCAACGACAGCGCGACCAGCGTGATCGCCCACATCGCCGGATATTCCCAGCCGCCGCCCTTGACCGAAAAGCCGAACCCGTTGGCGCCATGCACCGTCACGATGGTGCCGACCAGCACGGCTGCCTGCAGCAGCGCATTGTAGCGCGTGAACAGCCCCAGGATAAGCGCCAGCCCGCCGCCGGCCTCGATCAGGATGGTGAGATAGGCGAGCGATGCCGGCAGGCCGAGGCTGGCGAAAAATCCCACGGTGCCGGCCGGCGTGAAGACGAAAATCTTCACCAGGCCATGAAACAACATCAGCCCGCCCAGCATGATGCGCAGCAGGGCAATTCCATAGTCGCGGTTCGGGTTCATCGGAGGGTCTCCTTCAAAGGGTCAATCGATGACACAGAGATAGAATGTCGATTTACGCAGCGCATCGGCCTATGATCGCAGGGTCAATGTGCGAATTCGCAGAGGCGGTGCCGCGATGATCGACTGGGACGACCTGCACTCCTTCCTCGCCGTTGCCCGCCACGGCTCGCTCTCCGCCGCCGCCCGCGCGCTCGGCGTCCAGCAAACCACCATGGGCCGCCGCCTCGCCGGATTGGAGGACCGCGCCGGCGTCCGCCTCCTGCAAAAAACCCCGCGCGGCTACACGCTGACCTCCGCCGGCGAAGCCATTCTCGGCAATGTCGAGCGCATCGAAAGCGAAACCCTGGCCATCGAGCGGCGCATCACCGGCCGCGATGCCCGCCTCGAAGGCACCGTGCGCGTCACCATGGTCGAAAGCATCGCCATCCATGTCGTCGTTCCCGCCTTGCCCGACCTCCGCCGCCGTCACCCCGGCATCGTGCTCGACATCGCCGCCAGCACCCGGGTGATGAGCCTGACCATGCGCGAGGCCGACATCGCGCTGCGCTTCGGCCGTCTGCGGCAGAACGACCTTGCCGTGCGCAGGATCGCCGATGTCGGCTTCGGCCTGTTCGCGGCCCCGGCCTATCTCGCCGCCCACGGCATGCCCCAACCCGGCGGCGCCGGCCACAGCCTGGTGCTCAACGAACCGGACATGATGGACCTGCCCGAAATGGCCTGGTGCATCGCAGCCCTCCCTGAGGCCACTCCGGTCCTGCGCACCAACAGCCGCCTCGCCCAACTCGCCGCCGTGCGCGCCGGCATCGGCATCCTTGGCCGCTACCTTGCGGATAGCGAAGGATTGACCCGCCTCAGTGTGGCCGATCCGCCACCGGTGCGCGAATTGTGGATGGCCGTGCACAACGACATCCGCCACACCCCGCGCATCCGCGCCGTGACGGATTTCCTGGCGTCCACCGTCCGCGACGCGGCGGGGCGGCTCAATCCCGGGTGATCCGAACCCCCGAAAAATACCGTCAAGCGGGGCTGCTGTGCAGGCGCACCTACCATATGTCGTATTCTCAGCCTCATTAAACCGTCATATGTTGTGGTTCGTCGATTCGAGGGCATGACTATGGACGGATTTCTGGCACCGACTTCAGCGCGCACGCCGCAGCGCCCGCTCCCGGGCGCGGCCTTCGGTGACGTGCCGCTCACCGCGCGCCATCTCGATGCCGGCATGGGCCTCGCAGTTGCGCGGCGCACCGTGTTCCGCGCCGAAGACGACGAGGATTTCGGCCGCGTGGCCGACCGTGTCGCCGCCGGCAACATGGCTCTCAACGGCTCCGATCTCTCTGCCGTCGAGCGCATCGAGCGCACCCGCCTGCGCAACGCCATCGCCACCGGCGCGCTGATCACCTCGGGCCGACACCTCCAGCACGGCGATTCCGGCCAGCCGACCCGCAACATGGAGGTCTTCACCAACTGCGCCACCGCCATCGCCTCATTCGCGAAGTTCTATCTCCTGCTCAATGGCTCCGGCGTCGGCCGCGCCTATGACGACGCCCTCATGGCGGTGGACTGGGCGCATGCCCCCGAGCTGAAACTCCACCTCTCGGCCTTCCATCCCGACTACCCGCACGAAGCCGCCGCGCTGTGCCAGTTCGGCGTCGAGATGGGCCTCCTGCCCTGGGGCGCCGATCCCGCCACGGCCGATATCGCCGCCGTGCGCGCCTTTCTGCTCGACGCCATGCTCGCCGACCCCGCCGACGCCCCCGACGGCGCCATCGTCCACCGCATCGAGGATAGCCGCGAAGGCTGGGCCAAGGCGCTCGAAGTGCTGGAGGCGATGACCTTCCGCAAGGCCAGCGACGCCACCCTGGTGCTCGATCTGTCCGACATCCGCCGCGCCGGCGCGCCGATTCGTGGCATGCAGGGCCGCCCCGCCTCGGGCCCGATCTCGCTCTTGCGCGCCTTCATGAACATCCGCCGCAACGTCATCACCCCCGCCCGCGCCGGCAAACTCGCGCTGTGGGAACAGGCGCTGCACGTCGATCACCATTTCTCCGTCGAAGTCCAGGTCGGCGGCGCCCGCCGCGCCGCCCGCATGGCCACCAAATCCTGGCGCGACCCCGGCGCGCTCGGCTTCATCAAAAGCAAAACCGAAGGCGGCCTCTGGACCGCCAACCACTCCGTGATGGTCGACGCCGATTTCTGGGCCCGCGTGCGCACTGGCGACGACACCGACGCCCTGACCCGCCATGCCCGCACTGTGTTCGACGAAGCCGTCCGCTGCGCCTTCATCAACGGCGAACCCGGCTTCATCAACGGCGACAAGCTGGAAGACCACCGCACCGGCAGCGCCTGGGACAAACCCGTCCACGAGGATGGGCGAGACTTCCGCTCCGCCCGCTACCGCGTCGAGGCCGCCGCCCCGCTGCTTGCCGAAATGGCTCGCCGCGCCGCCGCCTCGCGCTTCCCGATGACCACCAACCCCTGCGGCGAAATCGCGCTGCACGTCACTGGCGGCTACTGCGTCATCGCCGACTACGCCCCCCTCCTCGCCTGCCCCGTCAGCTTCGACACGCTGGTGCCGGGCGAAATCCCCGACGATGTCGCCAAGCTGTGGGATGACCGCATCGAGGATTCCATCCGCCTCGGCGTCCGCTTCCTGATCCGCGCCAACACCATGGATGCGCTCTACGGCGAGGAAGTCCGCCGCACCAACCGCATCGGCATCGGCCCCACCGGCCTGCACGAATGGGCCTGGATGCGCTTCGGCTTCGATTTCAACGATCTGCTGGACGAGGAGCGCTCCGCCGAATTCTGGACCAAGCTCGCCTATTTCTCCAACGCGGCCAAGGACGAAGCCCTCGCCTACGCCGCCGAGCGCGGCGCCGCCCGGCCCACCACCGTCACCACCGTCAAGCCCGCCGGCACCACCTCCAAGCTCTTCGGCCTCACCGAGGGTGCCCATCTGCCGGCCCGTCGCCACTACATGCGCTGGGTCCAGTTCAAAGGCACCCGCGACGAAGCCACCGGCATGTTCCCGCCTGATGCCGACCCGCTCCTCGCCCGCTACGACGCCCGCGGCTACCCGATGAAGTCGCTCCGCACCTTCCAGGGCATGACCGTGGTCGGCTTCCCGACCGTCCCCCTCCTGCTCCGCCTCGGCCTCGGCGATCGCACCACCACCGCCACCGAAGCCACCCCCGCCCAGCAGTTCCGCTGGCTCCGCCTGCTCGAACAACACTGGATCGGCGCCGAGCGCGGCAACCAGGTCAGCTACACCCTGAAAATCTTCACCGACCGCCATGACCTCGCGGCCTTCCGGGATCTCGTGCTGGAACAGCAGCCCGAAATCCGCTGCTGCGCCGTCCTGCCGAGCCGCCCCGATCACGAACTCGGCTACGAATATCTCCCCGAGGAAGACGTGACCGCCGAACGCTTCGCCGAGATCGTCGCCTCGATCGACGATCTCGACATGCATGAAGCCGTCGACCTGGTGCACCTGCAATGCGCCAGCGGGGTCTGCCCCATCTGATAGGGCCGCGTCCCTGCCGCGATAGGCGGTAAATCCGCGTCAACCCGCGTATTCCCGGCCTATCGCACGCGGCATTGATGCGGATCGCGCGCAAAAACCAGTCGCAACACCGAAGCTCTCCCTGCGCGGAGGAGCACCACGGTGGCACGGCAATCGGCAAACAACTTCGACACCCTGCGGATTGTCGCGGCCCTCGCCGTCCTGATCTCCCACGCCTTCGCGCTGACCACAGGCTCCGACGCCACCGAACCGCTTTACCGCCTGACCGGCGGCGAGGCCACAATCGGCGGCACCGCCGTCTGCGTCTTCTTCGCCATCAGCGGCTATCTCATCACCCGCAGCTTCCTGCGCACCAGCGATCCCGTCACCTTCATCGCCGCCCGCGCGCTGCGCCTCTATCCGGCCCTGCTCGTGATGCTTCTCGTCATCGTCGGAATCGCCGGGCCCATCCTCACCCGCCTGCCCCCCGGCGCCTACTTCATCGACCCCGTAACCTGGCGCCACCTGAGCGTCACCCTCTCGCTGCTCGCCAGCGAAAGCAGGCTGCCCGGCGTGTTCGAAAACCTGCCCTATCCCGGCTCCATCGACGGCTCGCTCTGGACCCTGGTGCACGAGGTCCGCTGCTACGCCGTCGTGCTGGTGCTGGGCATCGCGGGCGTGCTCAAGCGCGGCCCACGCATCGTGCTGCCCATGATCGCCCTCCTCCTCCTCGCCGCCTGGCGCTGGGCGCCCGATGCCACGCCCTGGTTCTACACCGCCTTCGCCGCTGGCATGGCCTTATGCTGCGCCCGCCTGCCGCTCAACGGCTGGGTCGCCCTCGGCTGCGCCGTGCTCTGCGCCGCCTCCGTCACACTCGGTGGCTACCGCATGGTGACGGCAACCTTCGGTACATACGCCGTCCTCTGGCTTGCCCTCACCCCCAGGGTCCGCCTGCCCGATCTCGCGCGCTGGGGCGATATGTCCTACGGCCTCTACATCTGGGCCTTCCCGGTGCAACAACTCACGGTCCATCTGCTCGGCAACCATGGCGGCTGGGCCCTCAACATCGCGGCCTCGCTGCCCATCGCCCTGGCGCTGTCCTGGCTGTCCTGGCGCTTCATCGAAGCCCCCGCCCTGCGCTGGAAAACCCAATGGAGCCTTTCCAGCATCGGCGAGCATGTCCCTGAAATGCTAACCCGTCGTCTCGTTCGGCGGATAATTCAGCTCCACCGCAATCCCGTCCGGATCATGCAGGAATAGCTGCGTTTGCCTGTCGCGCGGAATGATCCGCTCGCTGAACGCCACTCCATGTGCAGCCAGAGTGGCCCGCATCGCCGCCAGCCCGGTGCAGGAGAACGCGATGTGATCGAACAACCCCGTCGCCCCCGCCAGCCGCTCCCCCTCATCCCCATCGCGCGGTCCGATCAGATGCACCGTCGGCACATCCCCGCAATACAGCCAATAGCCGGGAAACCCGAGCGGCGGCCGATACCCCACTGGCAGCCCCAGCACCACGCTATAGAAATCCTTGGTCCGCTCCAGATCCACCACCCGAATGGTGAAATGGTTGAGTGCGTTCAGCCCCATGGCGCTCATCCTCCCTGATAGGGCGCTACCATGCTGCGGCGCGGCTGCCTTGTCGATTGGCCCCTTCCACCCGCCGCCATGCGGGTGTACCTGCCGCCCATTGCGCCAAGAGACTGCCCCGTGACCAGGAAGTCCCAATGACCATCGCCTTTCCGGACGCCGCTTTCGCGCCCGAAACCGAAACTCCGCTGATCCTAGCACTCCCCAAGGGCCGCATCCTCAAGGAATGCGCGCCCCTCATGGAGCATGCCGGCATCCGTCCCGGCAAAGGCTGGAACGACGAGGACAGCCGCCATCTCCGCTTCCCCACCGATGACCCCATGCTCGACGTGGTCCGCGTCCGCAGCTTTGACGTCGCCACCTTCGTGGCCTTCGGCGCCGCCCATATCGGCATTTGCGGCAATGACGTCCTGATGGAGTTCGACTACCCCGAGATCTACGCACCGCTTGACCTCGGTATCGGCGCCTGCCGCGTCTCCGTCGCCGAACCGCGCGCCACCGCCGGCAGCGACGATCCCCGCGAATGGTCCCGCGTCCGCGTCGCCAGCAAATACCCCAACATCGCCCGCCGGCATTTCGCCTCGCGCGGCGTGCAGGCCGAAATCGTGCATCTCAACGGCGCGATGGAACTGGCCCCCGCCCTCGGCCTCACCCGCCTGATCGTCGATCTCGTCGCCACCGGCTCCACGCTCAAGGCCAACGGCCTGGTCGAAACCGAAGTCATCGCCACCGTCACCAGCCGCCTCATCGTCAACCGCACGGCGCTGAAAACCCGTCCCGAGGCAATCGGCGCCTGGATTGCCAAATTCCGCGCCGCCCTCGCCGCATGAAAACCCTCTCGACCCAGGACGCCGCCTTCGAGAGCGCCTTCCTCGCTCTCCTCGCCGAAGCCCGCGAAACCACCGAGGACGTGGCCGAAACCGTGCGCACCATCATCGCCGACGTGAAATCCCGCGGCGACGCAGCCCTCTGCGACTACACCACCCGCTTCGACCGCTTCGCCCTCACACCCGAGCGCATCGCCATCGAGCCAGCCGAGATCGACGCCGCCGTCGCCGCCATCCCCGCCCCCCTCATGGCCGCCCTCGAACTCGCCGCCACCCGCATCGAACGCTTCCACCGTGCCCAACTCCCGCACGACCTGACCCTGCCCGACGATACCGGCCTCACGCTCGGCATGCGCTGGACCGCGCTCGACGCCGTCGGCCTCTACGTCCCCGGCGGCAAGGCGGCCTATCCCTCCTCAGTCCTGATGAACGCCCTGCCCGCCCGCGCCGCCGGCGTCTCCCGCATCGCCATGTGCGTGCCCACCCCGGATGGCGTGCTCAACCCCCTTGTCCTCGCCGCCGCCCGCCTCGCCGGCGTGTCCGAAATATACCGCATCGGCGGCGCCCAGGCCGTCGCCGCCCTCGCCTGGGGCAGCGCCAGCATCGCCCCGGTCGACCGCATCGTCGGCCCCGGCAACGCCTATGTCGCCGAAGCCAAACGCCAGGTGTTCGGCCGCGTCGGCATCGATTCCATCGCGGGGCCCTCCGAGGTCGTGATCATCGCCGACGCCACAAACGACCCGCGCCACGTCGCCATCGACCTGATGGCCCAGGCCGAACACGACGAAGCCGCCCAATCCATCCTCATCACCGACAGCCCCGCCTTCGCCGCCGCCGTCGCCGCCGCTGTCCAGGCCGAACTCGCAATCCTCCCTCGTGCCGCCATCGCCGGCGCCTCCTGGGCCGCCCACGGTGCCATCATCCTGGTGCGGGACTTCGACGAAGCCGTTCCCCTCGTCGATCGCCTGGCCCCCGAACATCTCCAGGTCATGCTGCCGGACCCCGAGGCCTTCTTCGCCCGCATCCGCCACGCCGGCGCCGCCTTCCTCGGCCGCGCCTGCCCCGAGGCGATCGGCGACTATGTCGGCGGCCCCAACCACGTCCTGCCCACCGGCCGCTCCGCCCGCTTCGCCTCCGGTCTTTCGGTGTTCGACTTCCTCAAACGCACCACCTGGATCAGCTCGCGCGGCACCACCGCCGCCACTGCGCTTGCCACCATCGGCCCGGCCGCCATGGCGCTGGCCGCCTCCGAAGGCCTCCAGGCCCACGGCAAAAGCGTCGCCGTTCGCCTGGGTCTCGCCTGAAACATCCTTTCGCCTTGACCTGAAACCCCGCCGCTCCCATCTTGAGGGCAGCATAAACCAGTAGGATTCCCGCTACCCATGTCGAAAGAAGACATGATCGAGTTCAGCGGCATGGTGATGGAACTGCTTCCCAACGCCATGTTTCGCGTGAAACTCGACAACGAACATACCATTCTCGCCCACACCAGCGGCAAGATGCGCAAAAACCGCATCCGCGTCCTCGCCGGTGACCGCGTCAACGTGGAAATGACCCCATACGACCTGAGCAAGGGACGTATCACGTTCCGCTTCAAATAGAGCCGCGCCCCATGCGGCTCGTCCTTGCCTCGGCGAGCCCGCGCCGGCTGGCCCTGCTCGGCCAGATCGGCCTCATACCAAGCGCCGTCGTCGCCACCGACATCGATGAAACCCCGCTGAAGGCGGAGGTGCCGCGCGTCCTCGCCTTGCGCCTCGCGCGTGGCAAAGCCCAGGCCGCCACCGAACCAGGCGCCTTCGTCCTCGCCGCCGACACCGTCGTCGGTCTCGGCCGCCGCGTGCTGCCCAAGGCCGAAACCGAAGCCGAGGCCGCCAAATGCCTCGACCTCCTCTCCGGCCGCCGGCATCACGTCATCACCGCCGTCGTGCTGATCGACCCCTCCGGGCGGCGCACCGAGCGTGTGTGCGACAGCGTCGTCGGCTTCAACCGCATCACGGACGCGCAAAAACGGGACTATCTGGCCAGCGGCGAATGGCAAGGCAAGGCCGGCGGCTACGCCATCCAGGGCCGCGCCGCCGCTCTGATCCGCTTCCTCTCCGGCAGCCACTCCAATGTCGTCGGCCTGCCCCTCTTCGAAACCGCCCAGCTCCTCCGCGGGGCCGGCTACCCGATTTCATGAAAATCCTCGCTACGGCCGGGCCGGGCGAGGTCCGCGCGGTGGCCTGGAACGGCCGAGCGGTTGATGCCGTCATCTGGCGCCCCGGCAGCCCCGACGGCGTGGGGGACCTCTATCGCGGCCGCATCGGCAAAGTCGCCCCCGCCATGGCCGGCGCCTTCGTCGTTCTCGGCGCGCAAGACGGTTTCCTCCCCGACAGCGCCGGCGCCCGCGGCCTGTCCGAAGGCACCTCCGTTGCTGTCCGCGTCAGCCGCGCAGCCCAAGGCGGCAAAGGCCCCCGCCTCATCGCCGTGCAGGAGGACATCGGCATCGGCCACCCCGGCCTGATTGCCCGCGGCCCCGACGCCGTCTCCCGCCTCGCCGCCCAGTATCCCGCCGCCCCCGTCATTGTCGACGACCTCGCCTTCCTCGCTGACCTGCGCCCCACCCTCGCTGAGCGCGTCACCCTCGGCCCAGCCTTCACGGATGACGTCGCCAGTGCCTTCGCCGCCCTCCTCGCCCCCACCACCGACCTCCAAGGCGGCGCCCGCCTCCACGTTCACATCACCCCGGCCCTCACCGCGCTCGACATCGACCTCGGCACCAGCACCGCCGAGCGCCGCGACAAAGCCGGCTCCCAATCCGCTGCCAACCGCGCCCTCATCCCGGCCATCGCCGCCCAGATCCGCCTGCGCAACCTCTCTGGCGCCATCCTCCTCGATTTCGGCGGCATGTCCGTCAAACAACGCGCCGCCCTCGGCCCGGCTTTGACCAGCGCGCTGGCCACCGACCCTCTCCAACCCCGCTTCCTCGGCTTCTCCGGCCTCGGTCTCGCCGAAATCCTCCGTCCCCGCATCCATCCCCCCCTCGCCGAATTCGCCACCGGCCCCCTCGCCCAAGGCCTCGCCGCCCTGCGCGAAGCCGCCTCCCGCGCCGCCGCCAGCCCTGGGCAGGCCCTCGAACTGCGCGCCACCCCCGCCATCCTCACCGCGCTGCGCACCGACGCCGCCGGCCTCGCCGCCTTCGCCCACCGTGCCGGCCGCCCCCTCTTGCTCACCGAACACCACCCCGAACCCGTCACACCCTGGACCCTGGGGACCACCGATGCCTGATCAGCCCCCACCCTGCCCGATCTGCCGCAAACCGATGCTGCCCAAACTCCGCCCCTTCTGCTCCACCCGCTGCGCCGACATCGACCTCGGCCGCTGGTTCACCGAGAGCTATGCCATCCCCGCAGCCCCGCCCGACGCCGACGAAGACGACGAATTCACCCCATAAGCCTCAAGATGGGTTGATCACGAGCCCAGCCTGGGCTATCCCCGCCGCTCCAACAGCGTCATCGGCCCCGCGCCGACCGCGAATGCCCCGCCCGGGTAGCTCAGTTGGTAGAGCATGCGACTGAAAATCGCAGTGTCGGTGGTTCGAATCCGCCCCCGGGCACCATTCCCCCTCTCCGCTCAATCCGCCGCAATCTCCGGCAACATCTCCGCCAGAATAACCGCCCCGTTCCACTCCTGCATCACCGCGGCCGCCGCATCCCGTGCCTCGTTGGACGTCTTCACCACCACATGCGGCCGCAACATGCGGATGATCTCGTCCGCCGCATACGCCGTATCGACAATCACCAGATCCACCGCCGGCAGGCTCGCCAGCCGCGCCGCCCGCACCGCCTCGGTCTGATGCGGCCGGTTCGGCCCTTTCACCGCCCGCACCGCCGCATCCCCCTGCACCCCGACAATCAGCCGGTCGCACGCGCCATGCGCCTGCTCGATCAGATGCACATGCCCGGGCTTCAACGGATCGAACGCCCCATCCGTATACCCCACCCGCCACTGGCTGTGCCGCCACCGCTCCGCCAGCCGCGCCGCCACCTCGCGGCTCACGATCTTGCGCAACGCCCCCGAATTGGGCGAAATCGCCGCCAGCAAATCGCTCTCCCGCACCACCGAAGTGCCGATCTTCCCCACCACCACGCCCGCCGCAATATTGGCCAGCCGCGCCGCCACCCGCAGATCGAGCCCCGCCGCCAACCCCGCCCCCAACGTCGCCAGCGCCGTATCCCCGGTTCCCGCAATGTCGAACACCTCGGCCGATTCCGCCGGAAAATGCTGCGTCCCCGCGCCATCCACCAGCGTCATCCCATCCTCGCCGCGGGTCACCAGCACCGCGCCGAACCCGTGCCGCAGCCGCAACACCGCCGCCGCCTCCGCCACCACCGCATCGCCATCCGTCGGCATCCCGGTCGCCACCGCCAAATCCCGCGCCGCCGCCATCACCACATCGGCCCCCGCGTAGCGGTGATAATCCGGCGCATGCACATCGGCCACGATCCGCCGCCCCGCCTGCCGCGCCGCCGCGATGATCTGCCCCGGAACATCCCCGGCCAGCACGCCCTTTCGATAATCCGACAGGATCACCACCGACGTCGCGCCGATCGCATCGCGCGCAATCTTCAGCAGCCGGTCCATCAGCTTCGGATGTACCGGCCGGCTGTCCTCGCGGTCCGCCCGCATGATCTGATGCCCCTGCACCGCCCGCCCCTGCGCGACAAACCGCGTCTTCAACGTCGTGATCCGCCGCCCCTGCACCAGCAGCCACGGCTCCACACCCGGCTGGCTGCCGATCAGCCCCGTCAGATCGCCCCCCGCCTCGTCATCCCCGATGATCGAAACAAACGCCACCGCCACCCGCAAAGCAGCCAGGTTGCGCACCACATTGGCCGCCCCCCCCGGCACCGCCAATTCGTTCTCCACCTTCAATACCGGCACCGGCGCCTCCGGGCTGATCCGGTCCACCGCGCCATACACATAGCGATCGAGCATCGCATCGCCGATAACGAGCACCTGCGAATGCGCCAGACGGCGCACAGCGGCGGCGAGCAAGGCGGTCGCGGTCTCAGCCGCTGAATCTGGGGTCATGCCCAACGCCCCTAGCGAAGTGCCGCCATCCTGGCAAGCACAGCCTCAGAGCGGCAAAAACGCCGCCCGATCCGATGAGGCCAGAACCAGGACCGGCGCGAGGGCTCGCTGCCCGTTCGGGTTCCGACTTATGGGCGACTTCATCCGGCTCTCGCTCCATGGTCGATCGCCTGATTCAGACTTTTCGGCGATTCCGTCCAAAATCATCAGGCGCTAACGGTCCGGTAACCATATTGCTGCAGCCTCCTTGCATGACCCGCCCGGCGCACATGCCGTCTCACCCGGCGGATCGTCGAACATGAGGCCGAAAATGTATCCTGTGCCGGAAAATCCGGCGTGCCCTGCGAACCGAGCCCGGTGCGCCCCATGAGCGCAGCCCTCGCCCCCTTCGCATCGTCCGCTCCCCTCCCCGTTGCCTTGCCCGCCGCCCTGAAGGCCGAGCCCGGCGGCGAACACAGCCCCGGCGAGCGCCAACTGCTGGACACCATCCGCCGCGTCGCCGCCCCCGGCTGGGGGTCCCCCGGTTGGGCGGCCCTGATCGTGCTGTTCCACCAGTTCCCCGCCCCCGGCCCCCGCGCCCATCACCGCCGCGTCGCCCGCGCCCTCCTCGATGACGCCGCGCAGCGTCACGGCGGCCAGGTGTTCGCCCTGCGCAACCTCGACCTCGTGCTGCTCTGCCCCCAAGCTCCCCTGCGCGCGCCCCTCGCGATGCGACCCCACGGCGCCCCACCCGGCACCCCCTTGGGCGAAACCCTGCCCGAACTCATGCTCCGCCTGCTCCGTGCCGAAACCCAGGCCGCCGCCCCGCCTCTCGCCCTCTGGTCCCTGCCCGAACAGCGCCATCGCCTGCTCGCCTACGCCGCCGACCGCCTCGCCGAAGTGGGCCTCACCCCGCTTGACCGCGCCGTCGCCCGCGCCGAACCGCCAGTGGGATCGACCACGGCCGCCGAAACCCATGTCGTGCCCGATCTTCTCCTGCGCCAAACCGCCGTCTTCCTCGACACCGCCGGTGCCGCCCTGCGCCTGCGCCCGCTCTTTCGCGAAATCACGTACGCCGCCGCCCTGCAAGCCGAAACCGGCATTGACCCGTTCGAGGCCGATCCTTTCCTGCTCCGCCACTTCGCCATCCGCCTGGAGCAACGCCTGCTCGCCGCCCTGCCCGGCGAAGCCAAACGCGGCGGTGCGCTCGACCCGCTCGCCGCCAGCCCCCCGCTGCATCTCAACCTCGCGCCTGATGCCATCACCACCGACGCCTTCGCCGCCCTCGCCGCTCTTTGCCGCGCCCACGGCGTCCGCCTCGGCGTCGAAATCACCTTGGTTGACGCCGGGGCCGACCCGGCGAGCTACGCCGCCGCCCGCGCCATCCTCGCTGCCGGCGGCATCACCTGTGCGATCGACCAGGCCTCCCTCCTCGCGCTCCGTCTCACCCGCCTCGTCACCCTGGCGCCCGACCTCGTCAAGCTCGAATGGACCCCCCGCCTGTCCCGCCTCTCCGGCCCCGAACGCCAGGACCTCGAAGCCGACCTCCGCGACATCGGCCCCGAGCGAATCCTCCTGATGGGCGCCGACAGCGAAGCCGCGCTGCAATGGGGATTGACCCGCGGCATCCGCCGCTTCCAGGGCCGCCATGTCGACGCCATGCTGGCTGCGAGCCGCCTCGCCATCTGCTCCCACGCCGGTGGCTGCACCTTGCGCCAATGCACCGAGCGCGCCAGCGCCACCGCCCCCGCCGGCCGCGCCGGCTGCCGCAACACCCCATTGCTCGACGCCGGGGCCCCCGGGGAGCACGCTGCATGAGCACCGCCCTGTCCCGCCCCGCCGACGACCTCGCGCATGATCTCCGGCCCAGCAGCGCCGAAGACGCCCGCCGCCTCTCCGCCCTCGTCGAGGAATGCGGCACCAGCGGCATCTCCCGCCAGGTCCTGCTGCTCCGCCTGTCGCAACTGCCCGACGGCCGCAATCGCCCGCATCACATCCAACTCGCCACCGATGCCCTCCTGCCGCTGACCGGCGCCGCCCGCGCACACCGGTTCCATTTGCCCAACCACGATCAGGTCGTGGTTTGGCGCGGGGACACCCCGGCCCTCGCCGCCAGCCTTGAAACCTTGCGCCACCTGTTCTCCGACGACCCCAGCTTCGGCCCCGATCCCATGGCGCTCGCCAGCATCCTCGCCTTGCCCGGGGATGCTGACTTTGTGCGTCACATCGTGGCGGACAGTCTGCGCCCGCGCCTGCCGCCCCCCATTCCCCGCCTCGGCGGCCTGCCGCTCGATCCACCCACCCTCCTCGCCCTCGAACGCGCCATCGTCCAGGCCGACATGAGCCGCTTCGTCCGCCGCGAGCCGATCTGCCGCACCGGGTCCGACGGGTTCCGCCTGATGTGGGAACGCCGCTACCTCTCGGACGGCGAATTGTTCGACACCATCCTGCCCGACCGCGCACCGCGCGCCGACCCGTGGCTGTTCCGCCGCCTGACCCGTACGCTCGACCGCCGCATGCTCGCCTTGCTCAGCGCCGTCGGGGAAACCCGCGGCGCCCCCCCCTTCGGCATCGACCTCAATGTCGCCAGCCTCCTCGCCCCCGAATTCCTCCGCTTTGACGCCAACCTGCCCACCGCCCTGCGCGGCCAACTCGTCATCAACCTGCGCGCTGAGGATATCCTGACCGATCTTTCGAGCTTCTGCTTCGCCCGCGATTTCGCCATCGCCCGCAGCTACCGCCTCCTGCTCCACGATGTCAGCCTCAGCCAACTCGCTTTGCTGCCGCCCGACCGCCTCGGGATCGACCTTGCGCAACTCCGCTTCACTCCGGCGCTTGCCAGCGAAATCCTGCCCCCCGCCATCGACCCCGGCATCATCATCCTCGGCAACGCCGACGCCTCCGCCCTCGCCTGGGGCCGTGCCCAAGGCATCACCCTGTTCCAGGGCCGCATCGCCCGCCCCCCCGTCCGACCAGGCAGATAGACCCGCGGCGTTCCGCGTTCTATATCGGCGCCGCAACCGGGGAACCAACTATGGACGCGATCATCGTCGAGGCGTTGACCAAGCGCTACGGCGACACTCTGGCGGTCGACGCCATTGATTTCACCGTGCCCGAAGGCACCACCATCGGCCTGCTCGGCGGCAACGGCGCCGGCAAGACCACCACGATCTCGATGCTGCTCGGCCTCCTCCTGCCCAGCGCCGGGCGCATCCGCGTGCTCGGCCACGACATGGCCACTGACCGTTTCGCCGCTTTGGCGCGGATGAATTTCTCCTCGCCCTACATCGCCCTGCCGCACCGTCTCTCGGTCGCCGAAAACCTGCGCGTCTATGGCCATCTCTACAATGTCCGCCACACCGGCCGGCGCATCGCCGAACTGGCAGACCAGCTTGACCTGCACGGCCTGCTCGACCGCCCCGCCGGCGAACTCTCCGCCGGCCAAAAAACCCGCGTGGCCCTCGCCAAATCCCTTATCAACCGCCCCGACGTGCTCCTCCTCGACGAACCCACCGCCAGCCTCGACCCCGATACCGGAGACATGGTCCGCACCTGGCTCGAGCGCTACCGTGCCGAAAGCGGCTGTACCATCCTGCTCGCCAGCCACAACATGGCCGAGGTCGAACGCCTCTGCGGCCATGTCCTGATGATGAAAAAAGGCCGCATCGTCGATCGCGGCAGCCCGGCCGACCTCCTCGCCCGCTACGGGCGGGACACGCTGGAAGCCGTCTTCCTCGACATCACCCGCGGCACCGGAGAAGCCGCATGACCGCCTCGCTGCGCCGCATCTGGGGCATGATCTACCGCCACCTCGCCCTCTACCGCCGCTCCTGGCCGCGCCTGCTCGAACTGGCGTACTGGCCGACCTTGCAGATGTGCATCTGGGGCTTCACCGCGAGTTTCTTCGCCATGCGCGGCACGGGTGCCGCGATGGTCACCATCGGCATGCTGCTCGGCGGCGTCCTGCTGTGGGAGGTCGCGCTGCGCAGCCAGATGGGGGTGGCGATCTCCTTTCTGGAGGAGATCTGGTCGCGCAATCTCGGCCACGTCTTCGTCAGCCCGCTGCGTCCCTGGGAACTGGTGGCAGCCCTTATCGCGATGTCCATCCTGCGCATGGCGGCCGGCGTCCTGCCCGCGGTGCTGCTCGCCTGGGCGTTGTACGCCTTCAATCTTTTTGCCCTCGGCCCCGCTTTGATCCTCTTTGCCCTCAACCTTATGGCAATGGGCTGGTGGGTGTCGCTCGGCGTCGTCAGCCTCATTCTGCGCCATGGTGCCGGGGCCGAGGCGCTTGCCTGGTCCGTACTCTTCGGCATCACGCCGTTCGCCGCCGTGTTCTACCCGGTCAGCGTCCTGCCCTGGTTCCTGCAACCCATCGCCTGGGCGCTGCCGGCAGCCCATGTGTTCGAGGGGATGCGCGCCGTGCTGGCCGGAGCTGCGTTTCCCTGGGAGCATCTGGCGGCCGCGAGCCTGCTAAACCTCCTGTGGCTGGCGGCCGCGGCCTGGCTGTTCGCCATCCAGTTCCGCGCAGCGCGGATCCGCGGTGCGCTCCTCTCGATTGGGGAATAATAATGTCGCATACCAATTTCTGGCTCATCCGCCATGCCCTGGTGGAAGAAAACGCCCGCGCGGTGCTGTACGGCACGATGGATGTCGAGGTCTGTCCGCACAGCCTCGAAACCGATCGCCCCACCTACGCCGCCCTTGCCCGCCGCCTGCCCCGCCCGGCCGAATGGGTCGTCACGCCGCTGTCCCGCACCCGCCGCACGGCCGCGGCCATCTTTGCTGCTGGCTACCCCGGCGGCGAATGGCGCGTCGAACCCTACCTCATCGAGCAGGATCTCGGCGCATGGCAGGGCCTCCCCCATGCCGATCTGCCCGCCAAACTAAGCCTCCCCGCCCACCCGTTCTGGCCCCATGCCGGCCAGGAAATGCCGCCCGGCGGCGAAAGCATGGGCGAAGTGATCCTGCGCGTCGGCACCACGCTCGAACGCCTGGCCAAAACCCATCTCGGCCGGGACGTCGTCATCGTCAGCCACGGCGGCGCCATCCGCGCGGCCATCGCCCATGCACTGGGCATCGGGCCCGACAATGCGCTGCATCTGTCGATCCACAACCTCTCCCTCACCCGCATGGAACGCCATCGCGACGGCTGGCGCGTGGTCTGCATCAACGAGACCGCGGGGGTTTGAGCGCATCTTGGATGAAGACTTGGTGGGAAAGCCACTTCCGGCTTGCGCCATGTCATGCTGCCGCCGCAGTTTGTAGACATCACACGGCCCCCCGAGTCGCGGCGCATCGTCGCGCGCCGTTTCAACCGGGGCTGACCACGGGAGATTTCCGATGAACCGTATCTTGATCGCTTTCATGCTGCTGCTGTCGGCCTGCGCTGGCGCGACAGCCCAGTCCTCCACCGACCAGCAAACCCTGGTCGATCGCTCGACCCTGGTCGTCCAGGAAATGCTCGGCGACCAGAATGCCTCCGAGGCGCGCATGCTGTTGAAGCGTTCCAAGGGGGCGATGGTCTGCCCGCGCATCTTCAAGGCTGGCTTCTTTGTCGGTGGCCAGGGCGGCAGTTGCGTCCTCGTCGGCCGCACGGCGGAGGGTGCGTGGTCCGGCCCGTCGTTCTACTCGATGGGCAGCGGCAGCTTTGGCCTGCAGATCGGGGTGCAGGACGCGGAGATGATCTTCATCGTGCTCACCGAGAAGGGCCTGCGCGCGCTGCTCGACAGCCAGTTCAAGTTCGGCGCCGATGCCTCCATCGCGGTCGCTTCGATCGGCGCCGGCGTCTCGGGCGCCACCACTGCGGCGCTGCGGGCCGATATCGTCTCTTTCGCGCAGGCGCGTGGCCTGTTCGCGGGCATCTCGGTCGAAGGCTCGCTGCTTTCGGTGCGCAGCGACTGGAACGCCACCTATTACGGCAAGAACATCGGCGCCCATCAGATCGTCCTGAACATGGAAGGCCAGAACCAGGGCGCCGCACCGTTGCAGGAAATGCTGGCCCGCTACGCGCAGTAGCCGGCGGGAGTAGCCGCGCGGCAGCGGCTTCGCTAGGTTGAGCGGATGGATGAGCCGTTGCCGTTCTGGAAGACCAAGACCCTTGCGGAGATGACGCGCGAGGAGTGGGAATCGCTGTGCGACGGGTGCGGCCGGTGTTGCCTGCATAAATTACGCTACGACGGTGGCGGGCTCGCATTCACCAACGTGGCCTGTGTCCTGCTCGATGGCGCGACGGCACGATGCTCTGACTACACCAACCGGCGCCGCAAGGTGCCGGATTGTGTGCAACTGACGCCGGACGATCTCAAGGCGATCGATTGGCTGCCGCCGAGTTGCGGCTACCGGTTGATTGCGTCGGGCAAGGATCTGGCCTGGTGGCATCCGCTGGTGTCGGGTGACCCACAGACCGTCCATAGTTCGGGCGTATCGGTCGCGGGCAGGACGATCAGCGAGCGCAAGGCCGGGCTGCTCGAACATCATCTGGCGGAATGGCCAGGGAAAATGCCGCGTCCGAAGCGGCCGAAATTAAAGCAAGGGATTGAGTGATGCTCAAGGATGCGATCTACGGCGGCGTGAATGCGGCGGTGCTGACGGCGATGAATGCCGATCTGTCCATCGATCTTGACCGCATGGCGGCGCACAGCAAGTGGTTGCTGGCCAATGGATGCAACGGGCTCGGCGTGCTCGGCACCACGGGGGAGGCCAATTCGATCGGCGTGTCCGAGCGGATCGAGGTGATGGAAGGGCTCGTGGCCCGCGGCGTTCCGGCCCGGGTGATGATGCCGGGGACGGGGACGACGGCGATCACCGATACGGTGCTGCTGACCAGGAAGGCCCAATCGCTCGGCTGCCGCGGGGCGCTTCTGCTGCCGCCGTTTTTCTACAAAAACCCCTCCGAAGACGGGTTGTTCGCGTATTTCAGCGAGGTGATCCAGCGCGTGGGCGGGGACATCAAGATCTATCTTTATCACTTCCCCGCCCAATCCGCGGTGCCGTTCGGGCTCAATCTGATCGGCCGGCTGCTCAAGGCGTATCCAGGCAAGGTGAAGGGCATCAAGGACAGTTCGGGCGATTTCGCCAACACCAAATCCTACGCCGATGCCTTCGCGTCCGAGGGGTTCGAGGTGTTCTGCGGGGATGACGGGGCTTTGCATTCGCTGCTGCATGCCAATGGCGCCGGGTGCATCACGGCGGCGGCCAATGTCGGCAGCGCCGTGAGCCAGGTTGTGTATTCGAACTGGAACAACGATGTGGGCGCCACGGCGCAGGTGCAGCTTTCGGCGATCCGCAAGGCGGTGGTCTCGGCGCCGTTGATCCCGGGGTTGAAGGCGCTGACCGCGCGCAACACCGCCAACCCGGCCTGGAACTTCCAGCGCCCGCCGCATATGCCGCTTGCGGCCGAGGCGGCCGCGACGTTGTTCGCGGCGTTCGATGCGTGCGGGTTGACGCTCGCCAAGGCCGGCTGACCTGGCGTTTCAGGGCTCCTTGTGGGATCGGCTGCGCGAGGCGGTGTTGCCCGCGGCGAAGCCGGCTGTTCCGCAGGGAGCGTTGAAACGGGTGGCGCCCGTTGAACTCGAGGTGCTGCCGCTGCCCGGTGGGCCGGCGCGGATCGAGTGGCGGCGCAGTGCGCGCGCGCGCCGTGTCAGTTTGCGGATCGATCCGAAAGGCGGCGGCGTGGTGATCACGCTGCCGCAGCGGGCGGCGCGGCAGGTGGGCATGGCGTTGCTGATGGATAATGCGGCATGGGTGTCGGAACGCCTCGCCGCCTTGCCGCGGGCGATTGCGTTTGCCGATGGCGCCGTGGTGCCGCTGCATGGGGTGCCGCATCGGATTTGCCATGTGCCGGGCCAAGGCGGCGCGCGGGTGGTGGGTGGGGAGATCCATGTCGGCGGGGACGCCGCGTTTCTGGCACGGCGGGTGACGGATTTTATGCGGGCTGCGGCGCTGGACCGGCTGGCGAAACTGGCGCTCGACAAGGCGGAGACGGTCGGTGTGCGGCCGAAGCGGGTGACGGTGAAGGATACGCGCTCGCGCTGGGGGAGTTGTGCCTCGGACCGCTCGCTCGCGTTTTCGTGGCGGTTGATCCTGGCACCGGCCTATGTGCAGGATTATGTGGCGGCGCATGAGGTGGCGCATCTGCGGCATATGAATCATGGGCCGGCGTTCTGGGCGCTGGTGGATGAATTGACGCCCCATATGGCGGCCGCGATGGCGTGGTTGCGCGACGAGGGGCCGGGATTGTTGAGGGTGGGCTGATGAACGGGGTTCGGGCGATCATGGCGGCGGCCGATACCGCGGCGCGCTGGCACGCGGCACAGCGCCGCAAGGGGGAGGCGCAGGAGCCCTATGTCAACCATCTGCTGGAAGTGGCTGCGCTGATTGCCGAGGCGACGGAGGGGCTGGATCCGGATCTGGTGATCGCAGGGCTGCTGCATGACTCGGTTGAGGATTCCGGAATTTCGGCAAGCGAAATCGAGGCCCGGTTCGGGGCCGATGTGGCGGCGCTGGTGATGGCGGTGACGGACGACAAGACGCTGCCCAAGGCAGAGCGCAAGTGGCTGCAGGTCGTCATGGCCCCGAAGAAGGATTTTCGCGCCAGGATGCTGAAGATAGCGGACAAGACGAGCAATCTGCGGGCGATGGCGGCGAGCCCGCCGGCGGGGTGGTCGGATGAACGCCGGCGCGACTATATCGCTTGGGCGCGCGCCGTGGTGGACGGCGCCCGAGGCGTGTCGCCGTGGCTGGAAGGGCAGTTTGATCAGGCAGCGGCGGAGGCGGACACGGCGCTGGCCGGCTGATCCGGGTTCGCGGGCGGCGGGGGAAGACGGGAGATTCCACGCCGAGCATGCGGCAGAGCGGGCGCAGCAGAGCGCCGGCGCGGGGCGTGGCCGCTATGAGGCGGGCGGTTTCGGGCTGGGCGAGCATTTCGGACAGCCAGGCGCTGATCAGGCCGCCTTCGTGGCGCAGGGCCGGGCGCGGTGGCTGGTGATGTGCCGGATGGGGGTGCCTTCGCCTATCAGAAGGCTTACTGCTCTAG
>CANFKS010000031.1 GCA_947447625.1 Rhodospirillales bacterium
GCGCCAGCAGCCACGGCAGCACCCCCTGCCCCAACGGCACATAGCCCGAGGCCGGCAGCCAGCCGAGATTGACGCTGAACAACACCACCGAAAGGATCGCGATCCAGAATCCCGGCACCGAAACACCCACCAGCGCGAGGATCATCACCGCCGAATCGATCCAGGTGTTGCGGAACTTCGCAGCCCCCACGCCGAGCGCGATGCCGATCGGCAAGGTCAGCGCGAACGACACCAAAGTAAGCGACAGCGTGACCGGCAACCGATCCGCCAGCGCGCTGAGCACGCTCTCGTTGTGGATGATCGAGGTGCCGAAATCGCCCTGCGCGAGATGCCACAACCAGACCAGCAACTGCTCCGGGATCGAGCGATCCAGCCCCAATTGCCGGCGGATGCGCTCCACCGCCTCAGGCCCCGCCTCGGTCCCCGCGATGATCACCGCGGGATCGCCCGGCAGCAGATGCATCAGGAAAAACGCCAGCACGGCGACCACCAGAATCACCGGCACGGCCTGACCCAGGCGATACACGAACCGGCGGAGGATCCTCATCGTGCGACCATCCGCCGTCCCGTCCCGCCTACTTCGCCCACACGTCCCAGAAGCGCTGCATGTAATAGGGCTTGATGTTGGCATATTTGCTGTTGGTGCCGCGCAGATCGGCGATGTCGGCCACCTTCACGAGATAGCCCTCTTCGAGGAAGTATTTCTCGATGCCGTCCCAGATTTTTTTGCGCTCGCCGAAATCGGTGGTGGCGAACATCTTGGCATAGCCTTCCGTCACCACGGGATCATCCGGGTTCTGCGCATAAGCGAGCGACAGGCGCCACTGCTGCGGCCCGAGCAAGGGGCCCGAGCACAGACCGGTGATGGTCACGTTCCAGTTCCCGGTGCCGCGCGCCATGTCTCCGGCATTGGTCGTCCAGTCGACCATTTTGAGTTCGACATTCATGCCGGCCTTTTTCATCTGCTCGGCCAGCACCTGGCTGCTGTCGCGCATGTAGGCGTAGTTGTTGTTGGTTTCGAGAACGATCTTCTCGCCGGCGTAGTTGCCCTGTTTCAGCAGCGCCTTGGCCTTTTCGACGCTTTTCTGGTCATACCAGGGCTTGCCGATCTCGGTGAAATAGGCCGAGGGCTTGAACATCAGCGACGGGTTGCGATCCCACACCTGCCCGGCCGCCTCCATCATCTCCTCCGCATCGACCAGCGCTGCCACCGCCTGGCGCACGAAATGATTGGTCGAGGGGGCGTTTTTGGCATGCTGGATGAACGTCGCCTGGCAGAACGGGATCACGCTCATCACGCTGATATCGCTGCGCCCCTTGAGCCGCTTGGCCAGATCGCCCGGAATGGTGGCGATGAAATCCGCGCCGCCCGACTGCAACGCCGCAATCCGCGTATTGGCTTCCGGCACCGAATTGTAGCGCACCGTATCGAGATAGACCGTCTTTTTGCCGGCATATCCATCCGGGCCCTTGGCGCTCTCATCGGCGCTGTAGGAGTCATTGCGCTTGAGCAGAAGATGACTGTCCCGCGCCCATTCCGCCACCTGGAACGGCCCGGTGGCGACGATATCGAGCGCCCGCGCCGGCTGGTCCTTCAGTTCCGAGGGGATGATCGAGAACGAATAGGTCGGGGTTTTCAGGACCTCGACAAACATCGAATTCGGCTTGTTCAGCGTGATCACGAATGTATAGGGATCCGGCGCCGCCATGCTTGCCACATCCGACAACGCCGGCGCATTGGGGCTGACCTTTTTGTAGCGCTCGAAACTGGCGATCACATCCGCCGCCGTCATCTCCTTGCCGTTGGAGAATTTGACGCCCTTGCGCAGGCTGAATGTGAACACCCGCCCATCCGGGCTGATATCAACCTTGGAAGCCAGCATGGGGGCGGCGCGATAATCCTCGCCCATCGCCACCAGCCCCTCATAGACATGGTGAATGCTTTCGAGGTCCACGATCGCATTGGCGACGTGCGGGTCCATCGTGCCCACTGCGGAGACATTGGCATACACCAGATTGCCGCCACGCTTCTGCGCCAAGGCCGGCACAGAAATCAATCCAAACGCGGCACAAGCCGTGCCCATCAGCAAAGCCGAACGTCGAGTATTGATCATGCGGGCCGCCCCCAGGGGTTCTGATTGAGCCGACGGGCCCCGCCGGACAAAACTGCCCCGGCAAAACGCCATCAACCCGCAAACAGTGAAGAGCGAGTGAAACCGAGTCAATGGGGATCGGGCGTGATCCTCGGATGTGGACCCACCGGCGGCACACGTCACGCGATCGCGAAGCGGGCGGAGCGGGCGAAGCGGGGGGGGAACCGCTCTCGTGCCCCCGATGCAACACGGCGCCCGGCTTGCTATGATCCCGCCATGAGCGAGGCGCCGATCCGCAAAATCATCCATGTCGACATGGACGCGTTCTACGCGTCGGTCGAACAGCGCGACGACCCTGCGCTGCGCGGTCTGCCGGTTGCGGTCGGCGGCTCGCGCGAGCGCGGCGTGGTCGCCGCCGCAAGCTACGAAGCCCGCGTCTTCGGGGTCCATTCCGCCATGCCGTCGGTTACGGCAAAGCGCAAATGCCCTGACCTTGTCTTCGTGAAGCCGCGCTTTGACGTCTACCGCGCCATCTCCCGCCAGATCCGTGCGATCTTTGCCGAACACACCGCCCTGATCGAGCCTCTCTCGCTCGACGAAGCCTATCTCGACGTCACCGAGAACCACCAGGGCATCGCCTCGGCCACCGAAATCGCCGAACGTATCCGCGCTTGCATCAAGGCCGAAACCGGGCTCACCGCCTCGGCCGGCGTCTCCTACAACAAGTTCCTCGCCAAAATGGCCTCGGGCCAACGCAAGCCCGACGGTATTTTCGTCATCACGCCGCGCATGGGCCCGGCCTTCGTCGAGGCGCTGCCGGTGCGCAAATTCCACGGCGTCGGCCCCGCCACCGCCGCCCGCATGGAGGCCATCGGCATCCATACCGGCGCGGACCTCAAATCCCACAGCGCCGACGCCTTGCGCGCCTGTTTCGGCAAATCCGGCCCCTATTATTTCGCCCTCGCCCGCGGCATCGACACCCGCGCCGTTCAGCCCGACCAGGTTCGCAAATCGGCCGGGGCCGAGAACACCTTCGCCGTTGACCTCACGACCATCGAGCAGGCCAGCGCCGCCCTCGCCCCCCTTGTCGAGAAGGTCTGGCGCTTCTGCACCCAGGGCGGCATCCATGGCCGCACCGTCACCCTCAAAGTCAAATACGCCGATTTCCGTCAGATCACCCGCAGCCGCACCGCCATCGCCCCGATCGCCACCGAGGCCGCCCTCGGCGAAACCGCGCTGGCCCTGCTCGCGCCGATCTTCCCGCCGCGCAAACCCATCCGCCTCCTCGGCGTCAGCCTGTCCGGCCTCGGCGATGGCGCCGCCGAGGCCGCTGCACAGCTCACTCTGGGCGTATAGGCTATTTCTTCATGCTCACGCCGCTCAGCCGCAGCATCCCGTCGGCCACCGGCGCGAAGCCCTCGATCTTGCTCGACATCCCGAAAATCCAGCGCGGCGCATAGAGATACAGGATCGGCATATCCTGATGCAGCGTCTCGAACGCCTTGCCGTAGAGCGCCAGCCGCTGCCCCATATCGGCAACCCCGCGCGCCTGGTCGATCAAGCCGTCGAACCCCTCGCTCTTGTAGCCCACCCAGTTCACCGGCGCCCCGGTGTGCAGCAGATCGCGCACATTGCCATCCGCATCCGGCCGCCCGGTCCAGCCGATCAGATAGGCCGCCGTGTTGCCCTTCTCCGCCGCATCGAGGCTGGCGACGAACTCCATCGCGTTGATCTTCACCTCGAAGCCGGCCTCGGCCGCCATCGACTGGATCACCTCGCCCACCTGGATCTGGTCGGGCTGGTTGATCACCGTCAACACCACCTGATAGGGCGTCTTGACCCCGGCCTCGGCCAGCAGTGCCCGCGCCTTCGCCGGATCGCGCGCCGGCGGCTGAACCGCCTGGATATAGAACGGGCTGGTCGGCGGCAGCGGCTGCGCCGTCACCGCATGCGCCCCGTTATATGCCACCTGATTCAGCGCGGCGCGGTCGATCGCGAGTTCGAACGCGCGGCGCACCCGCGCATCCGTGCCGAGCGGCGTCTGCCCCAGCGCCGTGCGCCCCAGGTTGAAGCTGATCCCGGTATAGCCGAGCCCATCGAATGCCACGAGCTTGAGGCGGGCATCCTTGCGGACATTCTCCATCTCGACCGGCGGGATCTCGATGTTCACATCGACCGCGCCGGCCTGCAGATTGGCGAGCCGCACCGTGCTGTCCGTCACCGGGCGAAACGTCACCCGCGAAAAATGATAATTCGCCGCATCCCAATAGCTCGGCACCCGGTCGATCACGATCCGGTCCTGCGCCACGCGCTCGACGAATTTATACGGCCCCGCGCAGACCGGATTGAGCGCAAAATCCTTCCCCGCCGCCTCCGCCGCCTTGGGCGAAACCGGCACCCCGGCGCGCACCCCGAGTTGCGACAAAAACACCACATCGGGCGCCTTCAACACGAAGCGCACCGTGAGCGGATCGATCACCTCGACATGATCGAGGCTCGCCACATCGCCCTTGCGCGCGCTGCCGCTCATCGTCGCGTGGCGCTCCATGCTGTATTTGATCGCCGCCGCATCCACCGGCGTGCCGTCATGGAACGTCACCCCGGGCCGCAGCTTTACCACCAGCGTCTTGCTGTCCACCCATTCGTAGCCCGTCGCGAGGCGCGGCACGATGGCGAGCTTGTCGTTGTAGGTGAACAACCCGTCGCACATGTTGAGCGTTGCCACCCGCTGCACATAGGCCCGGCTCAATGTCGGATCGAGCGCATCGGCATCCTGCGACATCGCGACGCGCAGGTGCGGCAAGTCCTGCGCCGCAACCGGCAGGATCGGCACAACAAACAACGCGGCGGCGAGCACGGAACGGCGCATGGGATGGTCTCTCCTTCAGGGCAAGCCGCAAGCATTGCCCGAACCCGCGCTGAAGCCAAGCCCATTCGGAAAAGCCAATGTGGACAAGCGGCGCCAGCCCGTGCCTAATTTGACCACCGAGCAAACCTCATGGGGGCATTGACGAATGAGCCAGGATTTCACACAACCGATCAGCCGCCGCGGCGCGCTTGCCGGCGCCTCCACCCTGGCGCTGCTGCCCGCCGCCGCCGCCCAGGCCGCCGGGCGCACCCGCTACATCACGTCCAACAACAACCCCTACGACATCCTCGACCCCCACCAGGTGTTCGACATCGGCCGCATCGCCATCCGGCTCAACATGTATGACGCGCTGGTCCGCTGGGTGGACAATCCGGCCAAGCTCGAAATGTGGCTGGCCGAAAAGGTCGACATCTCCCCGGACGGCCTCGTCTACACCTTCACCCTGCGCCCCAACGTCAAATTCCATGACGGCACGGCGCTCACCGCCGATGACGTCGTGTGGTCGATGGAGCGCATCCTCACCTTGCGCAAAGGCGCCTACGGCCTGTTCTCCGACGTCGTGAAACCCGGCACCACCAAGGCGATCGACGCCCGCACGGTCCGCTTCACGCTGGCCAAGCCCTTCGCGGTCTTCATGGCCGTGCTGTCCGAACTCTGGGTCGTCAACAGCAAAATCGTCAAAAGCCACGACAAGGACAACGACTGGGGCGCCGAATGGCTCACCCGCAACGAAGCAGGCTCCGGCGGCTACCGCCTCAAGCGGTTTGACCCCGCGATCGGCTTCCAGGCCGAACGCTTCGAGGGGCATTTCATGCCCTTCGGCAAAGGCGCCATCGACGACGCCGATTTCCGCGTCACCATGGAAACCGCCACCCGCGTCCTCGGCATGATCAAAAGCGAATTCACCACCACCGACGGCTACATGCCGGCCGAACAGGTCGAGCGCATGAAGGCTTCCGGCAATGTGTGGTTCAAGGAGGCGGAAAGCATCCGCACCTTCTACTTTATCATCAACAGCGCCAAGACCCCGCTCAACGACGTCAACATGCGCCGCGCGCTGTCCTGCATGTTCGACTATGACGGCTTCAACAACAACATCCTCGGCGGCACCGTGGTGCGCAATCCCGGCATCATCCCCAACCCGATGTGGGGCGCGCCGGCCGGTCTCAAGGGCTATACCTACGATATCGACAAGGCGAAACATTACCTCTCCCTCGTGAAGGAGAAAATCCGCCCGCTCCAGATCGGCGCCATGTCGGGCTACCCGCAATCCGAGCAGGCCGCCCAGATGCTCCAGGCCGGCGCCGCCAAAGCCGGCCTCGAAATCAAGATCGTCGCCGAACCCTACACCACCCTCGCCGCCAAGCTCGACGATCCCGAGCGCGCGCATGATCTCATCCCCCTGTGGCGCAGCGCCTATTTCGCCGATCCCCACAACTGGACCGGCTTCATCTTCCACAGCCGCAACTTCAAGGCCGGCAATGCGAGCTTCTACAAAAACGCCCGCATCGACGAGCTGACCGATCAGGCACTCCTGATCACCGACCAGGAAAAGCGCCGCCCGCTCTACGAGGAAGCCTCGCGCATCCTGCTCGATGACGCCGCCGGCATCTTCATCAACAACACCAAGTTCTACGGCCCCTATGGCAAGGCCGTGAAATCGGTGCGCTTCTGCCCGATCGGCGACACGCAGGACCTGCGCTGGATCGAAATGAACACCTGAATGCGCCTGCTGGCCCTCGCCCTGCGGCGGTTCCTCTGGATGCCGCCGACCCTGCTCGGGCTCACCCTGATCGTCTTCTCCGTCAGCCATGTCATCCCGTCCGATCCGGCGCGGGTGCTGGCTGGCGAGAATGCGTCGATCGAACAGGTCGAGACGCTGCGGCGCAAATTCGGCCTCGACCAGCCGCTTCCCGTCCAGTTCGTCCGCTACGTGAGCGACGTGGTGGGCGGCAACATGGGCATCAGCCTCTACACCCAGCGCCCCGTCGCCACCGACCTGATCGAACGCCTGCCCGCCACCTTCGAGCTTGCCCTCTTCGCCATCGCGCTCGCCATCATGCTCGGCCTGCCGCTTGGCGTCGTCTCGGCGCTGATGCGCAATTCCTGGCTCGACCAGATCGTTCGTCTCGTGACCATCGGCGGCCTCGCCATGGCCGCCTTCTGGCTGGCCATCCTCCTGCAATTGCTGTTTTCGATGCAGTGGAACCTCACGCCCGTGCAAGGCCGCATCGACGGCTGGGGGCCCGACCCGATCACCGGGTTCTACACCGTCGATGCCCTGATCCGCGGCGATCTCGACACCTTCCTGACCGCTTTGCGCTACCTCTTCCTGCCGATGATGACGCTCGCCATCCCCGCCATGGCCACCATCGTGCGCTTCACCCGCGCCGGCGTGCTCAATGTCATGAACAGCCCCTTCGTCTTCTATCAGGCCGCCATGGGCCTGCCGCGCCGCGTCGTCATCTGGAAATACATCCTGCGCGCCGCCCTCATCGGCACCCTCACCCAGATCGGCCTCGTCTTCGGCAACCTCCTCGCCGGCGCGGTCGTGGTCGAAACCGTGTTCTCCTGGCCCGGCCTCGGCACCTACGCCTACAACTCCATCCTGCAATCCGACTACAACGCCATCATGGGATTCACCTTGTTCACCGGCTCGGTCTTCATCGGCATGAACCTCCTGGTCGACATCGCCCAAGCCGTGCTGGACCCGAGGGGAAGATGAAAACCCTGCTCCGCCTGTTCCGCGACCGCGCCCTCCTTGCCGGGTTCGTGCTCATCAGCCTGCTCGTGCTCGCCGCGATCTTCGCCACCCCGCTCTCCAACTTCCCCGATCATGTCAGCGGGTTTGACCCCGCCCACCGCCTCAAACCCCCCGGCGCCACCTTCTGGCTCGGCACCGACCGCATGGGGGCCGATCTTTACTCCCGCCTCCTGTTCGGCGCGCGCCTCACCATCCTGATCTCGATCAGCGCCACCGGCGTCGCCGTCCTGATCGGCGTGCCGATGGGCCTCATCGCGGGCTATTTCGACCGCTGGTACTCCGATCTGCTGATGCGCATCTCCGACGTCTTCCTCGCCGTGCCGCAGATCGTGCTCGCCATCGCCATCGCGCAAACCCTTGGCCCCGCCATCCAGAACGTGATCCTGGCACTCTCCGCCACCTACTGGCCGTTCTGGGCGCGCATCGTCTATGCCGAAACCCGCTCGCTGCGCAACGAGGTCTTCATCGAAGCCGCCATCGCCATGGGCGCCTCCCCCCTGCGCGTGATGGTGCTGCATGTCCTGCCCTCGATCGCCTCCTCCATCATCGTGCGCACCACCATCGGCATGGGCGCCACCATCCTCGCCGCCGCCTCGCTCGGCTTCCTGGGCCTCGGCGCCCCGCCCCCCACCCCCGAATGGGGCCGCATGATCGCCGAAAGCCGCGAATTCCTGCCGCAAGCCTGGTGGTATGCCACCGCCCCCGGCATCGCCATCCTCCTCGTCGTGATGGGCTTCAACCTGCTCGGCGACGGGCTGCGCGATGCGCTCGACCCCAGGATCCGCCGCGGTGGTTGACCTCCTGTCCGTCACCGACCTGACCGTCGGCTTCGCCACCGAAAACGGCACGGCCCGGGTGCTCGACCATGTCAGCTTCGCCATGCGCCCCGGCGAAATCATGGGCCTCGTCGGCGAAAGCGGCTGCGGCAAAACCACCCTCGCCCGCGCCATCCTTGGCGTCCTGCCCAACAACGCCGCCATTGCCAGCGGCAGCATCAGCTTCGCCCAAACCGATCTCCTCGGCCGCGACACCGCCGCCATCCGCGGCCGCGACATCACGTTCATCCCACAGGATCCGTTCGGCTCCTTCTCCCCCCTGTTCAGCGTGGGCGATCAGATCGGCGAATTGATGCGCTGGAAATCGCCGGACCGCGCGCCCGGCGATACCGGCTACACCCGCACCCGCCGCCGCGCCGACGCCGCCCGCATCCAGGCCGCCCTTGCCGCCGTCCAACTCCCCGACATCGAGCGTCTGCTCCGCAAATACCCCCACGAACTCTCGGGCGGCCAGCGCCAGCGCGTCATGGTCGCCATGGCCCTGCTCCCCGAACCCAAACTCGTCATCGCCGACGAACCCACCACCGCGCTTGACGTCACGATCCAGGCACAAATCCTCAAACTCCTGCGCCAACTCGCCACCGAGCGCGGCGCCTCCGTTCTCTTCACCACCCATGACCTCGGCACGGCGTGGGAAATCTGCGACCGCGTCACCGTCATGTATGCCGGCCAGGAAGCCGAAACCGCCCCCGTGGCCGACTTCTTTGCCCGCCCGCGACACCCCTACACCGCTGCTCTCCTCGACAGCCTGCCCACCCAGGGCGCCGCCCTCCTCGGCATCCCCGGGGACGTGCCGAGCCCCTTCGCCCCGCCGCCGGGCTGCCGGTTTCACCCCCGCTGCCCCCGCGCCACCGATCTCTGCCGCGCCAGCCACAACGAAACCGCCGAGCCCGCCCCCGGCCATTTCGTCCGCTGCCATCACCCCAACGAATGGCCAATCCAGGACGGGGGGCCCGCATCATGAGCCTGCTCGACATCACCGGCCTCAACCGCCACTTCCCCATCCGCAACGTCTGGGGCCGGCGCACCGGCTGGCTTCGCGCGCTCGACGGCGTCTCGTTGTCCATCGCCAAGGGCGAAATCCTCGGCATCGTCGGCGAAAGCGGCTGCGGCAAATCCACCCTCGGCAAAACCATCTCCGGCATCCACCCCCCCTCCTCCGGCAGCGTCCGCTTCGAGGGCCACGAAATCGCCACCCTCTCCCCCAGCGCCGGACGCGCCGTGCGCCGCAATCTGCAATATTGCTACCAGGACCCTGGCGCCTCGCTCGACCCGCGCTGGAAAATCGGCACCTCCCTCGAAGAACCCCTCATCGTCCACACCGACATGAGCCGCGCCGACCGCCAGGCCCGCGTTCACGAAACCCTGCGCGCCGTCAATCTCCCCGAGCGCCACCTTGATCTCTACCCCCACGAAATCTCCGGCGGCCAGCAACGCCGCGTCGGCCTCGCCCGGATCCTCATGCTGCGGCCGAGCCTGATCATCCTCGACGAACCCACCTCCGGGCTCGATGTCTCCGTCCAGGCCGTCGTCCTCAACCTGCTGCTCGAACTGCGCGCGCGCTTCGACCTCACCTACCTCTTCATCAGCCACGACCTCTCCGTCGTCCGCCTGTTCAGTCAGCGCATCGCGGTGATGTATCTCGGCCGCGTCGTCGAACTCGGCCCGACCGAACAGGTCTTCGCCGCCCCCGCACACCCCTACACAAAATCCCTCCTCTCCGCCGTGCCCATCATCGGCGGCCGCCGCATCGTCGACAGCTTTGCCCTCGAAGGCGAACCCCCCAGCCCCGGCGCCATCCCCACCGGCTGCCGCTTCCGCACCCGCTGCCCGCACGCCACCCCCCTCTGCGCCTCGGAAGACCCGCCCGACCGCCCCCTCACCGACGGCCGCCTCGTCGCCTGCCACCATGCGGACTCCATCGCTTAACGCCCCCTGCCACCCGAGGATTCCCTTATGCTCCGCCGCCGCCCCTTCCTCGCCGCTGCCGGCGCCGCCCTCATCGCAGGCCGCGCCCGGGCCCAATCCCCCCGCCGCATCGTCACCGCCATCAACTCCCCCTACGACACGCTGGATCCCCACACCGTCTTCGACATCGGCCGCATCGCCACCCGCCTCAACATGTATGACTGCCTGGTCCGCTGGGTCGACAACCCGCCCAAGCTGGTCCTCTGGCTCGCCGAAAAAGTCGACATCTCGCCCGACGGGCTCATCTACACCTTCAAACTCCGCGCCAATGCCAAATTCCACGACGGCGCCCCCATCACCGCGGATGATGTCGTCTTCTCCATGGAACGCATCCTGGAGATGAAAAAAGGCGGCTACTCGCTGTTCAAAGGCGCCATCGACCCCGGCAAAACCAAGGCGCTCGACGCCGGCACCGTCCAATTCACCCTCAACGCCCCCTTCGCCGTGTTTCTCTCGGTCCTGGCCGAACTCTGGATCGTCAACAGCACACTCGTCCGCGCCAACGACAAATCAGCCGATTTCGGCGCCGCCTGGATGGCCCGCAACACCGCGGGCTCCGGCAGTTTCCGCCTCTCCCGCTACGACCCGGCCGTCGGCTTTCAGGCCAACCGCTTCGTCGATCACTTCATGGGCTGGGGCCCCAACCCGCTCGACCAGATCGAATACCGCACCATCCTGGAAACCAGCGGCCGCGTCCTCGGCATGCTCAAGGGCGACTTTCAATCCACCGACGGCTACCTGCCGCTCGACCAGATCAAGCAACTCCGCGACGGCCCCAACATCCGGATCGACGAGGCCGAATCGATCCGCACCATGTATTTCATCCTCCACAACAGCCGCGCACCGCTCAACGACATCAACATGCGCAAGGCCCTCAGCTACTGCTTCGACTACGATGCCTTCAACATCCAGATCCTCGGCGGCTCCGTCGCCCGCAACGCCGGCATCATTCCCAACACCCTCTGGGGTGCGCCGGCCGACCTCAAAGGCTACACCTACGACATCGCCAAAGCGAAACAACACCTCGCCCTCGTCAAAGCACCGCTGCGCCCCCTCACCATCGGCATCCTTGCCGGCTTCGGCCAATCCGAACAAGCCGCCGTCCTCCTCCAGGCCGGCGCCGCCAAAGCCGGCATCGAAATCAAACTCGTCTCCGAACCCTGGTCCGTCATCCAAGGCAAATACAACGACCCCGACAAAACCCACGACATCATCCCCCTCTGGCGCAGCGCCTATTTCGCCGACCCCCACAACTGGACCGGCGTGATCTACAACAGCCGCAACATCGGCGCCGGCAACGCCAGCCACTACCGCAACCCCCGCTTCGACGAACTGACCGACAAAGCCCTCCTCCTCACCGACCAGGAAGCCCGCCGCCCCCTCTACGAAGAAGCCTCCCGCATCCTCGTCGACGACGCAGCCGGCATCTATGTCTACAATACGAAATGGTTCGGCCCCTTCACACGGACTGTCAAAGGCGTGCGGTTCTGTCCCATCGGGGACGCGCAGGATATGCGGTGGATGAGTATAGGGTGAAGGAAAGCGCTTCTTTTTTGAAAAAAAGAAGCAAAAAACTTTTATCCGTTTGGCATCGCGGGACCCGACCCGATACTGGCGCGCAGCCAAAAACTCTTATCGGATGAAGTCTTTTTGCTTCTTTTTTTCAAAAAAAGAAGCGCTTCCTTCCTACCTCCCCAGCCGCGCCAACAACCCCTCCCCAATCACCGCCTCCCCCCGCTCCACCGCCGCAATCGTCGCAATCAACCGATCCGCAATCGGCGTCGCCACCCCGTGCCGCCGCGCCGCCGCCACCACCGGCGCCAGTTGCGCCCCCGCATCCGTCGCCCGCTTGCGCACCGCCAGATCCCGCCATATCCCGCTGCGCGCCTTCGCACTCCCCCGGTTGAAATCCGCCATCGCCGCGATCGAAGCATCGATCCCCGCGTCATCCCCCACCGAGAACGCCACCGGATCAAACCCGTTGAACCCGAGCGGGACCACGCCTTCGGCCGCCGCGGTGTCCATCATCTCCCGCACCAGCGCCTTCAGCAGCGCACGGTTCGCCGGCGCCGCGATGAAATCCGCGATCGTGTCATTGGTCAGTGCACTCGCCTTCAGGATCGCTCCATACCCCGTCTTGCCCCACAAATATCCCCAGATATTGCCGGTCATCACCGCATCGGGCTCGAAATCCCGCAGCATCGCATGCAGCCCCACCAGCCGCGGCGTCGAGGCGCCGTGCAATTCCCCCACCACCACCGCGCCGCGGTTGCCGAACATGATGGCACCGGGCGCGATCCAGTCCGCCCCGAAATTGACGAACGCCCCGATCGTCCGGTCCCGCCCGATCACGCGGGCAATCACCAACTCGTTCAACCCGTTCTGACACGACACCACCGCCCCGTCCTGCGCCAGATGCGGCACCAGCATCCGCGCCGCCGCCTCCGTGTGATGCGCCTTCACCGCCAGCAGGATCAGCGGAAACACCCCCTCAAGCTGCTCCGGCGTCACCGCGCGCAGCCGCACCCGGTACTCCTCCACCGGCCCCGAAATCGCCAACCCGTTCGCATTGATCGCCGCCACATGCGCCGCGTCATTGTCGACCAGCACCACCTCATGCCCCGCCCGGCGGAGCGCGGCCCCCATCGTCCCCCCGATAGCCCCGGCCCCCCAGATCAGAACGGATTTCGACATGACATGCTCCTGCGATACCCCCCCATGCTGGACAGCCCGCCGGGCCGATGCAACCCTCCCCCGGATCAAGGAGAATACGGCATGGCGTGGCGCATCGGCGTGGACATCGGCGGCACCTTCACGGATCTGTGCGCGCACGACTCGACCACCGGCACAATCCGCTCCCTCAAGGTCCTCTCCCGCCCCGACGCCCCCGGCGCCGACGTGGCGCTCGCCATCGCCGAACTCGCCCGCCTGCACCATGTCGATCTGCGCGACGTCGTGCGCTTCACCCATGGGACCACCGTGGGCGTCAACACCATCATCCAGCGCCGCGGCGCCAAACTCGCCCTCTTCGCCACCGCGGGTTTCACCGACGTCCTCGAACTCGCCCGCCTGCGCATGCCGGACGCCTATTCCTTGTTCGGCGAACGCCCCGCCCCCCTCGTCACCAAGGACTGCGCCCTGCCCATCACCGGGCGCATGCTCGCCAGCGGCACCGAACTCGAAGCGATCGACCCCGCATCCGTCGCCGCCGCCGTCGCCGCCGCGCGGGCGAAAGGCTGCGCCGGCATCGTGATCTGCCTGCTTCACGCCTGGCGCAACCCGGCCCACGAAATCGCCGTCGCCGCCCAGGTCGCAAGCCTCGCGCCCGATCTCTTCGTCTTCCGCTCCACCGAAATCTGGCCCGCCATCCGCGAATACGAACGCAGCAGCACCGCTGTTCTCAACGGCTACGTCCATCCCCGCGTCGCCCTCTACCTCGAACGCCTGGAAGCGGCCCTCCACGAAGCCGGCATCCGCGCCCGCCCGCTCATCACCCGCTCCAACGGCGGCGTCATGGCGGCCGGCCAGGGCAAGCGCGATTGCGTCGGCATGCTCCTCTCCGGCACCGCCTGCGGCGTCATGGGGGCCGCCTTCGTCGCCGCCGAAGCCGGCATCCGCCACGCCGCCACCCTCGATGTCGGCGGCACCAGCGCCGACGTCGCCCTGCTGCGGGATGGCCAGGCCCAGTTCGCCGCCGGCGAGAATGTCGGCGGCTTCCCCCTCTTCGTCCCCTCCGTCGCCGTCTCCTCGATCGGCGCCGGCGGCGGCTCGATCGCCTGGGTTGACGCGTTCGGCCTGCTCAAAGTCGGCCCCGACAGCGCCGGCTCCACCCCCGGCCCCGCCTGCTACGGCCGCGGCGGCACCCAGGCCACCCTCACCGACGCCTTCGCCGTGCGCGGCATCCTCGGCCACGCCGCCCTCGGCTACGGCGCCGTGCAACCCGACATGGACGCCTCCCGCAGGGCCGTCGGCGCTGTCGCCTCCCGCCTCGGCATGAGCCTCGAAGCCACCGCCGAGGCCATCGCCGCCGTCGCCGTCTCGGCCATGTATCTCGAATTCTCCAAGATGTTCGCCCGCAACGCCGTGGACCTCGATGACCTCACCCTCATCGCCTTCGGCGGCGCCGGCCCCATGGTCGGCTGCCAGGTCGCCCGCGAACTCGGCGTCTCCCGCGTCCTCGTGCCCCGCGCGCCAGGCGTGGTCTGCGCGCTGGGCGGCCTCGTTGCCGAAATCCGCAACGATCTCGTGCGCACCGTCATGCTTCCCCTCGAACCCGACGCACTCCCCGCCCTGCATGAAGGCTGGGCCGCCCTCGAAGGCGCCGCGCGCGCCTGGTTGATCGAGGTCGGCGAACCCGGCGCCACCGGCGTCGTCCACTTCTCCGCCGACATGCGCTACCGCGGCCAGTCCTACGAAATCGAAGTCCCCCTCGACGCCCGAACCCTCGACGCAATCGCCGAAGGCTTCCATGACCGGCACCGTCAGGTCTTCGACCACGCCGACCCCGCCGCCCCCGTCGAAGTCGTCAACCTCCGCGTGGCCATCCGCGCCGGCGCCCAACCTCTCGCCAACCCGCCCCTCCCCCCGGCCGACGCCCCCCCGCCGAGCAGCGAAATCCGCATCTTCCTCGACGGCTCCTGGCAAGATGTCCGCCTCCACCAGCGCGACACACTCCGCCCCGGCCACATCATCCACGGCCCCGCCGTGATCGCCCAGGAGGACACCACCCTGCTCCTCCCCACCGGCTCGACCGGCACTGTCCTGCCCCAAGGCCATCTGATGGTGGAGCTGTAAAAATGCGAACCGACCCCGTCACCCTGCAAATCATCGCCAACCACACCCGCGCCGCCGCCGAAGGCATGGCCTACACCCTCTACCGCACCGCGCACTCCACCTTCGTCAAGGAAACCGAGGATTTCACGATCCAAATCCTCGACGCCACAGGCAAAACCACCGCCACCCCGATGGACCTCGGCGCCACCTGGTATCCCGGCCTCGACTACGGCGAAGCCATGCAATACGTGCCCACCCTCCTGCCGGGCGACGTCTGCGCCTGCTCGGACCCCTATTCCGGCTACCTTTCCACCCACGCGCCTGACCTTCACGTCTGGCGCCCCGTCTTCCATGACGACGAAATCGTCGCCTACACCTCGGGCCACATCCACAACACCGATGTCGGCGGCGCCGTTCCCGCCTCGCTCTCCCGCGCCCTCGTCGATGTACAGCAGGAAGGCATCCGCCTCCCCCCCGTCCGCCTCGTCAAGCAAGGCACCATCGACCCCGAACTCCTGGCCATCCTGCTCACCAACGTCCGCGTCCCCGAACAAAACCTCGGCGACCTCAAGGCCCTGCTCGGCGCCACCGCCACCGGCGAACGCCGCATCCGCGCCATGATCGCCCGCTTCGGCCTGCAAACCTTCAAGGACGGCCTCGCCGACCTGATGGACTACGCCGAAGCCCAGGCCCGCGCCGTCCTCGCCTCCATCCCCGACGGCGACTACACCTTCACCGATTATTGCGACGAAGACCTGCCCGGCGGGCAACCCGTCCGCCTCGTCCTCAAACTCTCCATCCGGGGCGACAGCGCCATCCTCGACTTCACCGGCACCGACCCCCAGGTCGCCGCCTCCCTCAATGTCCCTACCGGGGGGCGCGAGCGCCATTCCCTCGTCCTCGTCGGCGTCTATTACGTGCTGTTCACGCTGCACCAAGGCATCACCCTGAACTACGGCCTCACCCGGCCCTTCACCTGCATCATGCCCGAGGGCAGCGTGGTCAACCCGGTCTGGCCGGCCGCCGTCGGCATGCGCTCTCTCACCTGCGCGCGCCTGCGCTCCCTCGTCTTCGGCGCCTTCTGCCAAGCCGCCCCCGAACGCATGCCCGCCGCCCCCGCCGGATCCTCCAGCATCGTCAACGTCATGACATCCGACGACCGCACCGGGCGGCGCCTCATCGCGGCCGTCAACCCCATCGTCGGCGGCGGCGGCGGCATGCCCCACCGCGACGGCACCGACGGCTCCGGCGCCGACGCCGCCTACCTCAAAAACACCCCCATCGAAATCACCGAAGCCGAACTCCCCATCCGCATCCTCAAATACGGCCTTGCCATCGACACCGGCGGTCCCGGCCAAACCCGCGGCGGCACCGCGACCGAACTGATGTTCACGGTGGCCAACCCCGGCTCCATGGTCACCGCCCGCAACCGCGACCGCTGCCGCTTCCGCCCCTGGGGCACCATCGGCGGCCACCCCGGCGCCGGCTCCACCTTCACCCTCAACCCCGCCTCCAACCGAACCCGCGAACTCGGCAACATCGACACCATCAAACTCGACCCCGGCGACATCCTGCGCATCGTCTCCCCCGGCGGCGGCGGCCGCGGCGACCCCTTCCTGCGCGACCCCAGCCTCGTCCTCGCCGACGTCCGCGCCGGCTACGTCTCCGCCACAGCCGCCGAGCGCGACTACGGCGTCATCCTCACCGGCGACACCATCGACCACACCGCCACCGAAGCCCTCCGCGCCACCCACACACCACGCCACGCCCTCTACGACCTCGGGCCCGAACGCCGCGCCCACGAAACCATCTGGCCCCCCGCAGCCTACGCCGAAATGAACCGCGCCATGGCCGCCATCCCGCTGCATTGGCGCGCCTTCCTCAAAGCCGCACTCTTCGACGCCATGGGCACCACCCCCACGGCCGACCCGGTGGGCAAACTCCGCACTGCCCTGGCCAACCTCGCCGCGCAGCATCCGGCGCTCGGCAAAGTCATGCAGGATTGAAGGAAGCGCTTCTTTTTTTGAAGAAAAAGAAGCAAAAAAACTTCGTCCGGGCTGGCGGCTGAGGCGCCGGCCTTCGGATTTGCCTTGGGCCGCAGGCACCATCTCCCCGGCAACGATGAATACGCGGCGTCACCCCTCCCGAAGGCCAGCAGTCCAGCCGCGAGCCGGTATGAAAGTTTTTTTGCTTCTTTTTTTTCAAAAAAAAAAGCCCTTCCCTCACCCCTTATCAAACCGCGAAATCGCAAACGGCGCCAATGGCGTAACCGTCTCCCCCGTCGCCATCAATTCCGCCATCGTCTCTCCCACGCCCGGGCCCAGCTGAAACCCGTGCCCGCAGAACCCGAATGCGTAGAACAATCCCGCCACCTTGCCGGACGGTCCGATCACGGGGATATCGTCGGGCAGATATCCCTCGATCCCGCTCCATGTGCGTATAATCCGCAGCGCCCCGATCCCCGGCACCACGCGCCGCAGCATCGGGAACTGCCGCAGGGTGTTCATCGGATCGACATAGGCCCGCTGCGCATCCGCCAGCGCCGGTCCGCGCCAGCCGCCGCCATAGACGATGTTTCCGCGCTTGACCTGGCGCAGATAGATCCCCTCTTCCGCCACCTCCGAGGCCACGCCGATCACCGGGTCGATGCGATAGGCCATCGGCTCCGTCACCCCCATTTGCGGCCCCTTCGCCACCAGCGGCACCTTCTCGCCGAAGCGCGAGGCCAGGGTATTGGCCCAGGCCCCGGTGCTGATCATCACCAGCGGCGCCCGATAGGTTCCCGCGCCTCGCGTCTCCACCACGAAATCCACGCCCGGCTTCTCGACCGCCAACACCTCGGCGTTCTCCACCACCAACGCCCCCTCGCGCCGCGCCGCCCGCCCGAATGCGGGCGCCGCCAGCCGCGGATTGGCATGCCCATCGAGCGGCGAAAACGATCCGGCAAGAATATTGCCTGCCAGAAACGGAAACCGCGCCCGCAGCGCATTGCCGCTGATCATCTCCAACTCCAGACCATATGTGCGGACATCCGCCACATGCTGCTCCAACCGCGCCACATCCTCCGGCCGGAACGCCACCCTGATATGCCCAGGCGTAATGAATTCCGCATCCTCGCCGAGCAATTCGTTCAACCGCCCCCACACCGCGCGCGACCGGTTGGCCAGCGGCACCTGCGGCAGAAACCGCCCCTGCCGCCGCACATTGCCGAAATTCACCCCGCTCGCCTGCTGTCCGACGAGGCCGCGCTCCAGCAGTGTCACACGCAAGCCCCGCTTGCGCAGAAAAAACGCCGTCGCCGCCCCCATGATCCCGCCGCCGACGACGATGGCATCGGACACCACGGCCGCGCTCATGGCGCGCTCTGCGCTGTCATCGGCAACGGCTTCACCGGCCCCTGCCCGCGCAACCGCCCGACCTCGGCCACCGGCACGCCCAGCGCATCCGCCAGCACCTCCGCCCCCGCCGGCCCGCACATCCGGCCCTGGCACCGCCCCATGCCGAGCCGGCTGAACGCCTTGGCCCGATTGACCTCCGGCGCCCCCTTCTGTCGCGCCACCGCGCGCAATTCCCCCGCCGTGATGCACTCGCACCGGCACACCATTGCCTCATCCGGCAAAGCGGCCGCCAAGCGCGCCGGCCACGGAAACGCCGTCTCCAACCCGGCGCGAAACCGCCGCATCGGCGCCAGCGCCTGGCGCAGATCCGCCAATTCCCCCTCCGTCACCGCCACCCCCATATCCCGCAGCGCCGCACAGGCCGCCAACTGCCCCGCGATCTCCGCCGCATCCGCCCCCAGGATCCGCGCCCCATCCCCTGCCAGATAGACGCCCCGCACCGACGCGCGCCCATCCTGGTCCGTCACCGGCAGCCACTGCCGCGCAATCGCGTCGAACGCGAAGTCGCAGCGCGCCAGATCCGCCAATTGCGTCTCCGAGCGCAACCCATGCCCGATCCCCACCGCATCGCACACCACACGATGCGCGACGCCCCGCGCATCGGAGAACCGCACCGCCTCCACGCTTTCGTCCCCTTCAATCGCCACCGGCGTCACCCCGCGCCACATCTTCACCCCCATGCGCCACAGGGCCGCCGTGTAATACAGGCCCTTCGCCAGCAGAGCCGGCCGCGCCGCAAGCCCCGGCAGCGCCCGAATCCCCGCCGACACCGGCGCGGTATCCAGCACCGCCACCACCTTCGCCCCCGCCTTGGCATACTGATACGCCACCAGCGTCAGCAGCGGCCCGCTGCCCATGAACACCACGTTGGACCCGATCGCGCAGGCCTGCGCCTTCAACGCGATCTGCGCCCCCCCCAGGCTATACACCCCCGGCATCGTCCATCCCGGCACCGGCATGATCCGGTCCGTTGCCCCCGTCGCCAGGATCAGCGCGTCATAGGCCAGACGCTCCGTCCGCTCGCCGGTCAGCAGATGGGCCTCGTTCTCCCAGAGATGCCACACCAGCGTCTGCGGCCGGTAATCGATCCGCTCCTCCAGCGCCGCGAAGGCACCATGGACCGCTTGCGCCTTCGCGGCCTCGAACCCGTAGAGATCGGCGGGCGTGCGCCGGAACCCGGCGGGCTGGCGGCGATAGATCTGCCCGCCATTGCCCGCCGCCTCGTCCACCACCACCGGGCGCATCCCCGCCGCCACCAGCCGCGCCGCCGCCCGTGTCCCCGCCGGGCCCGCGCCCACGATCAGGATTGTTCGATGTGCCATGCCGACCCCCGCGTGATGATGCGCATCCCGTCCATCGCCTCGGTCGAGCATGACCGCAGCCGCTCGCCCGATACCGTCCAGACCCAGCAATCCTGGCATGCCGCCATCAGGCAGAACCCGGCGCGCTGCCCGTCATCGAATTCGCTGGTTCGCACTGACGCGGCATTGGTGAGGATCGCCACCTGCAGCGTATCCCCCGCGAGCGCGGTGACGGTCATGCCGTCGATTTCAAGGCTGATCGTGGGGCGGTCGTGTTCTGCGAGGCGCTGGAAGCGGCCCATGTGCCGAGTTCTCGAAAATTGCACACCCATCGTGCCGCCAGGGCGCGCCGCGCGCCAGCCCCAATCGCGCGCCTGATGCCTTCGCCTGTCGGAAGGAATCCCGCTCTCCCTCTTTGTTTTATCGCCTGAGTCAGACTTTTTGGCGATTCCGCCAAAGGTCATCAGGCTCTAGCGCGCGCCGCCATTCACCTGGAAACATTGCTTTGTGATCAATTTACTGTCGTCGCTGCCGAGGAACACGCCGAGGGCCGCGATATCCTCCGGCTCGATCGCATCGGGCAGGCATTGCCGCGATCGCCCCGCCGCGATCAACGCCTCGTCCTGATACCACAACGCGCGCTGCCGCGGCGTGATCACCATGCCCGGCGCGATCGCATTGACCCTGATGCGCCACATGCCGACATCGCGGGCCAGCGAATTGGTGAACCCCACCACCGCCGCCTTGGCCGCGCTATAGGCTTGCATCGACTTCCCGCCGCCCATCCAGGCGATCGAACTCATATTGACGATCGAGCCGAACCCCAGCCGCTGCATCTGCGGCACCACCGCCTGGGCCGCGAAGTAGTGGTGTTTGAAATTCACCCCGAGCGACCAGTCGAACGCCGCCTCACTGACGTCGAGAAAATCCTGCCGCCGGTCATTGGCCGCGTTGTTGACCAGCACCGCCGCATCGCCGAGCCGCCCGTGCAATTCCCCGAACGCCGCCTTCAGGGCCGGGATATCGAGCAGATCGCAGGCCACGAATTCCGGCCGCGGCGCGCCCTCCGCCTCGACTTCATCAGCCAACGCCGCCGCCGCGGCGACATCGAGATCGAGAAACCCGACCCGCGCCCCATTGGCCGCAAACGCCCGCACGAAGGCCGCGCCGATGCCGCTCGCGCCGCCGGTGATCAGCACAACCCGCCCGGCGAGGCAGCCATACCGCGTGAGGCTCATGCGATCAGGCGCTCCGTTTGCGGGTCGAACAGGCAGATCTTGCGGGCATCGATTGCGAAGGCGGCCGTGGCCCCCACGGTGAGCCGGATATCGGGCGCGACCCGCCCCAGCACTTTTTCGCCGCCCATGCGCAGCACGACGATGGTCTCGGCCCCGGTCGGCTCGGTCAATTCGACCGGCGCCATGATTCTGATGCCAGGCGTGCCGGCCTCGCCGAATTGCCGCGTGGGTTCGGCGATGCATTCGGGGCGAATGCCCAGGATGACCTCCCGCCCCTCCCATCCCGCGGCGGCCGGCGGCGCCGGCAGGCGCACATCGCCCACCACCACCTGCCCGCTCGCGATCCGGGCCGGCACGGTGTTCATCGGCGGCGCCCCCATGAAGCGCGCGACGAAGACATTGGCGGGGCGGTTATAGATCGTCTCCGGGTCCGCGAACTGCTGCACCTCGCCCTGGTGCATCACCGCGATGCGCGTCGCCATCGTCATCGCCTCGATCTGGTCATGCGTGACATAGACGATGGTGGCGCCGATGCGGGCGTGCAACTGCTTGATTTCCATCCGCATCTCAACCCGCAACTTGGCATCGAGGTTCGACAGCGGCTCATCGAAGAGGAACAATTTGGGGTCCCGCACCAAAGCGCGGCCCATCGCCACGCGCTGCCGCTGCCCGCCCGAGAGTTGCGCCGGCTTGCGCCCCAGCAGCGGCTCGATCTGCAACAGCCGGGCCACGCGGGCCACCGCCTCCTCGCGCTGCGGCTTGGGCACGTTGCGGCATTCCATGCCGAAGGTGATGTTCTGGCGCACCGTCATCGAGGGGTAGAGCGCGTAGGTCTGGAACACCATCGCGATGTCCCGATCCTTCGGCGCGATGGTGTTGACCACCTTGCCGTCGATCACGATCTCGCCGGATGACGCGGTTTCGAGCCCGGCGATGATGTTGAGCAACGTCGATTTGCCGCAGCCGGACGGGCCGACCAGGACGGTGAAATCGCCGTCGTCGATATCAAGGTTGATGCCCTTGAGCACGCCGACAGAGCCAAAGCGCTTGTGCAGGTCACGGATGACGAGGGCCGACATCGTTGATTCCTATTTCACGGCGCCGGCGGTCAGGCCACGCACGAAGTAACGTCCGCCGAACAGATAGACCAGCAACGGCGGCAAGGCCGCGACCACCACGGCAGCACTCTGCAAGCCGTGCTGCGGCACATCGGCCACCGCGGCGGACAAGGCGATGAGTGCGGCCGTAACGGGCTGCTGCTGGCCGGTGGTGAAGGTCACGCCATAGAGGAATTCGTTCCAGATATGGGTGAACTGCCAGATCACGGTGACGATCAGGATCGGCGGCGACAGCGGCAGCACGATGCGCCAGAAAATCCGGAAGAACCCGGCGCCGTCGATATGGGCGGCCTTCATCAGGTCGGCCGGGATCGCCATATAGTAGTTGCGGCAGAACAGGGTGGTGAAACTCAGGCCCTGGATGGTATGGATCATCACGAGGCCCGCGATCGTGTTGGTCATGCCGAGATCGCGCAGCACGATGGTCCAGGGGATCAGGCGCATCTGTTCGGGCAGAAACACGCCGGCCGTCACCAGGCCGAAGATCCAGCGATCGCCCTTGAAGCGCCACAGCGATATCGCATAGCCCGCAACGGCGCCGAGCAAGGTGGAGATCAGGGTCGCGGGGATGGTGACCGCGGCCGAATTCAGCATATAGGGCCTGATGCCGGAGCAGGTCTGGGCGATGCAGTAGGTGCTCCAGACCTGGATATAGTTGGAGAATTCCCAGATATGCGGCCAGCCGATCATCGAGGTCTGGGTGATTTCCTCGGCGCTGCGCAGCGAATTCAACACCACGACGACGAGCGGCACGAGGTAAGCGATGCCGAGGCCCCATATCGCGATATGGATCGCCCAGCGCCCCAGGGTTGCGGCGGGGCTACGCATTGGCGGCGCGCCGAGCCTGCACGCGTTTCCAGATCGCATAGGGCAACAACACCGCGAGCAAGGTCAGCAGCAGCAACACCGCCGCCGCCGCACCGCGGCCGAGTTGGCCGCGCTGGAACATGAAATCATAGACCACGAGCGAGGGCAGTTGCGTCGCGATGCCGGGGCCGCCGCCGGTGAGGGCGCGGACGAGGTCGAAGGTGCGGATCGCGGTTTGCAGCAGGATCACCAGAACCGCGATCATGATGGGCCAGAGGGTTGGCAGGATCACCCGCGTGTAGAGGCGCCACGGGCCGGCGCCGTCGATCTGGGCGGCCTTGATGAGGTCGGCCTCGACCGAGCGCAGCCCGGCGAGGAAAAGCGCCATGGCGAAGCCGGAGGATTGCCAGATGCCGGCGACCACGATGGTCCAGATCGCCATGTCGCGATCGACCAGCCAGTCGAAGCGGAAACCGCTCCAGCCGAGATCATTGACCAGTTTCTGGATGCCCATGCCCGGGTTGAGCAGCCAGGACCAGACGGTGCCGGTGACGACGAAGGAGACGGCGAGCGGATAGAGGAAAATCGAGCGCAGCACGTTTTCGCCGCGGATGCGCTGGTCGATCAACACGGCGAGAACGAGGCCGGTCAGCATGGTGAGCACGACGAAGCCGCTGCCGAAGATCAGCAGGTTGTCGAAGGCGATTTTCCAGTTCCGGGTGGCGAGAACCGAGGTGTAGTTGCGCAGGCCGACGAAGCCGTCGGTCGGCATCAGGGTCGACGGCGTGAAGGACAGCCACGTCGTCCACGCCGTGAACACCACGATCTGGCCCGAGGCGATCAGCAGCGGGACCCAGATCACCAGGAATTCCGGAACCCGGCGCAGCCCCGCCATGAGGGGGGATTGCGCCGGGGTTGCGTTTGGCGTCAACGCGAGCTCTCGACCGCCTCGGTGAGGCGGGCGACGGCTTGGTCGGGGGTGATGGTGCGGTTTTTCACGTATTCGGTCAGCACGTCGATCATCGCGGCGGTCATGCCGTTTTCCTGGGCCATGTTGTGGGCGAGGCTGAGGACGACCTGGTTGGCGGCGAGGGAGTCTTTCAAGGTGCGGGCGGCTTCGCGCTGGCCGTCGGACCAGCCGGGGCCGCTGAGATCGACATCGGTGCGCACGGGGATGGAGCCGGTGATTTGCGAGTACATGGTCTGGATCGCGGGGTCCATGACCAGTTCGGCCATCAGTTTCTGGCCGGCCTGCAGGTCGGCTTCCTTGCGCTGCCAGAAGATGAAGGCATCGGCGTTGAGGATAAAGACCGGCTTGCCGTTGTCGGTCGGCCCGGGGGCGATGATGAAGTCATCGATCTTGAAGCCGGCGTTCAACAGCACGCCTTGCGCCCAGCCGCCCTGGATCATCATGCCCATGTCGCCGGCGACGAATTTGGCGAGGTTGCTGGCATAGGGCTGGGCGGCGACGTTGGGGTCCATCCAGTCCGACAATTTGCGGAGTTGGACGAAGGCGGCCTTCACTTCGGGGCCCTTCAGGGCCTTTGCATCGAGGTTCATGATGGCGGCGCGATAGGCGGCGGGGCTGATGCCGGCGAGGCAGGCTTCGAATTTCTGGCCGTCATCGGAGCGGGTGCCGCCGTTGGCGATGGGGCTGGCCATGCCGGCGGATTTCATTTTTTCGGCCAGCGTGTTGAATTCAGCCCAGGTGGTGGGGAGCTTGTCGGCCTTGGCGCGATCGAGGCCGCGCTTGGAGACGAAGAGCGTGTTGGTGCGATAGATCTGGAGCGGGAGTGCAGCCCATTTGCCGCCGGGCTTGTGGAGGCGGGCAAGGTCGGGGGCGACAACTTTTTCGTAGCCGGCGGCGGCGACCGTGGCGTCAAGGTTGACGGTGGGGGCGATTTTCGACCAGGCGGCGATTTCCGGGCCTTTGAGCTGCGAGCAGGCCGGAGGGTCGCCGGCGAGGATCTGGGCGCGCAGCTTGTTCATCATCTCGGTGGTGAAGCCAGGAACCGGAGAATGCTGCCAGATGCCGCCCTTTTCGTCGAATTTCTTGCCGAGCGCGGAGATGGCGGCGCCGTCGCTGCCGGCGGACCACTGCGAGATCGCGGTCAGGCGCGGCTTGGCCTGGGCGGCGGCGAGGCGAGGGGCAAGGGCGGCGGCGGTGGAGGCGGCGATCAGCGCGCGGCGGCTGAGATGGGTCACTGGGGCGTTTCCTTGTGCTGGTGCCGTCGTTTCCGGCGACCTTGTGTCACATCCGACGGTATCAGCACAGGGTCCGGGTGGCAACGCCCGGTGGCAGTTTATTGATTCTATTACGGAACAGTTTAGTCATGAACCCGCGACGGGGGCGGTCAGGTTTTTTTTGCACACGGCGGGGCGTGTGTGGCGATCCGTCCTGTATTCTGACATTTTTTGTGATCGGCTGCACGGGAAACCGGGGTGGGTTGCGCGCAAGGCAGGTTGTGGTCAGGCTGGCGCGAAGGCCGCGAGAACCGGGAGGGTGCTGGAATGTCGGAGATACGAATGTCGGAAATACTGGCGATACGCGATGCGGGGCATGTGCGGACGATCACGCTCAACCGGCCCGAGAAGAAGAACGCGCTGAGCGGGGAATTGTCGTGGGGGATCGTGGGCGCGATCGATGCCGCAGCGGCGGACGACAGCGTGTGGGTGATCGCGCTGACCGGGAGCGGGGATGCGTTTTGTGCCGGGCTCGATCTGACGCCGGGGCCGCGCTACACGCCGCAGACGCCGCAGACCGCGCAGCTCGACGATATCGGCTGGGTCGGGCAGATCCTGCTGTCGATCCGCACGCGGTGCGACAAGCCGGTTGTGGCCGGGGTCAACGGCGTGGCGGTGGGCGCGGGGCTGGGGCTGGCGATGGCGGCCGATGTGCGGATCGTGGGGCGCTCGGCCCGGCTGATGGCCGGCTATACGCGGATCGGAGGGTCGCCGGATGCGGGGCTCACCATCACGCTGCTGGACGCGATGGGGCATGAGCAGGCGATGCGGTTCATGATGGAAAATCGCACGGTGCTGGGGGAGGAGGCGGTGGCGCTGGGGATGGCCGGCGAAGTGGTCGACGATGCGCTGCTGGGGGCGCGGCTGGAGGCGTATTGCCAGTCGCTGTGCCAATGGTCGCCGATCACGCTGCGGCTGCTGAAGCGCGGGATGGTGCGGGCGGCGGCATCGACGGATATGGAGCAGCAGTTGCGCTACGAGGTGGCGAATATCCGGATGGCGTTTGCCTCCGAGGACGGCAAAGAGGCGCGGGCGGCGTTTTTGGGGAAGCGCAAGCCGGTGTTTACGGGGCGGTAGGGGACAGGGGCGGGGGAACGAAGCCACCGAGTTCGCGCTCGGCGAGGCGGGCGAAGGTGATGGCGGTGTGGTCTTTTCCATGGCCGGCGATGGCCTGGTAGCCGCCGGGGAGGCCGGTTGGCGTGCGCCCGGCGGGGCCGACGGTGGCGGGGAGGTGGGTGAGAGTGGCGATGCCGGCCCAGAACATTTGCTCGGTGACGTATTGTTCGGCGTTGTTGACGCGGATGGTCTGGCTCCAGCGTTCGCCGGTTTGATTATGGGGGAAGGCGGTCGAGGCGGCGGCGGGGCAAAGCAGGATGTCCCAATCCTGAAAGAACTTCGCGAAGGCTTCGCGCATCTGGTGGCGGCGGTTGTCGGCGTGGAGCCAGTCGCGGTGTTGCATCGTCACGCCATCGGTGGCCGAGCGGAGAAAGCGGGGGTTGGCATCCGGGGTGGCGGCGCGGATGGCGTTCCAGCGGTCGATATCGGCCTGCGCGACGCCCATCGAGAGGGCGGAGCGGAGCATGGTGAAGTAGAGGTCGTGCAGCTCGGCCATGTCGATTTCGGGGCGGGCGGTGTCGGAGATGGTGGCGCCGGCCGAAGCGAGGCGGTCGGTGAAGTTTTGCAGGATGGTGGTGTAGGCGGCGTCGACCGGGGCGGTGGGGGTGCTGAGCATGACGGCGACGCGGAGGTTTTTGAGGGATTTGGCGTTGGATTTGGGGAGGTTGAGGGCCCAGGCGTCAGCGTCGAGGCGATCGGGGCCGGCGATGATGTCGAGCATGGGGCCGAGGTCGGCCGCACTGCGGGCCAGCGGGCCGCAGACCGCGAGGTCGATCGGGGCGTGCCAGCCCGGCGTGCGGTGGCCGCGATCGGGGACGATGCCGAAGGTGGGTTTGTGCCCGAAGATGCCGCAGTAATGGGCCGGGTTGCGGATGGAGGCGCCGATGTCGGAGCCGCAATCCGCGCCGCTGAGGCCGGCGGCGAGGGCGGCGGCGCTGCCGCCCGAGGAGCCGCCGGGGCCGCGCGTGATGTCCCACGGGTTGTTGGTGGTGCCGTAGACGGCGTTGAAGCTCTGCCAGGACGCCAGCATGAGGGGGACGTTGGTTTTGCCGAAGATATTGGCGCCGGCGGCGGTGAGGCGTTCGACGACGGTGGCATCGGCGGGGGCGATGTTGGATTGCCAGGCGGGTGAACCCCAGGTGGAGGGAGCGCCGGCGATGTCGTAGCTCTCCTTGATGGTCATCGGCACGCCGTGCAGGCGGCCGAGGGGGGCGCCGCCGGCCACCGCGGCATCGGCGGCGCGGGCGCGGGCGCGGGCGCCTTCGCGGTCCTGCCAGATGATGGCGTTGAGCGCCGGATTATGGGCATCGACGCGGGCCAGGAAATGCTCCAGCAGGTCAAGGCAGCCGATCTTTTTTGCGCGGATCATCGCTGCCAGCTGAGTGGCGGATTTGAAATGCAGCGCGGCCATGGCACCCGACTCCCGAATATGCCGGTGGAGTCTACAAGCCGCTTGCGCGGCTGCAAAGCACCGGGGTCGATCCCGGCTGGGCATCTCGGGAAAGCAGGGCGCACGGCTGCGTTGACGGTGAGGGGGAGTGTGACAAGATCGGGGCGGCCGGTGATCTGCGGCAGTTGTGATTGTCGATATGAAAATTATAGGAAATGCAGTGATGGCGCGTCCCTCGCCGATCTTTGATGTGATGGCGGCGTTGCCGTTGGATGTGTCGGCGGCGGAGGCGGAGGCGGTGGCGCAAGAGCGCTGGGGGGTGGAGGCGGTGGCGCGGGTGTTGCCGGGGGAGCGGGACCGCAATTTTCATCTGCGCGATCGGGCGGGGCGGGAGTTTGTGCTGAAATTCGCCAATCCGGCGGAGGATGCCGGGTTTCGGGCGATGCAGATCGCGGCGCTGCGGCATATCGAGCGGGTCGATCCGGGGTTGGACGTGCCGCGGATGGTGGCGCTGCCGGGCGGAGGGTTCGAGACGGCGGTGCGGCACCGGTCTGGCGCGGTGCAGCAGGCCCGGTTGTTGAGCTGGTTGCAGGGGGTGCCGATCGGGGAGGCGGCGCCGGGGCGGGCGCAGCGGGAGGCGTATGGCGCGGCGTTGGCGCGGCTGCAGGACGCGCTTGCGTCGTTTCGGGACCCGGCCGCGGCGGGGCATGAGATGGCGTGGGATTTGCAGCATGCGCCGAAGCTGGCAGGGATTGCCTTCGCGGTGCGCCATGAGGGGGCGCGGCGGGCGTTGGGGGCATTGCTGGATTGGTTCGCGCGCGATGTGGTGCCGGTGGTGGCGGGGCTGCCGCGGCAGATCGTGCATAATGATCTGAACAGGATGAATGTGTTGGTCGATCCGGCGGATCACGCGCGGATCGCGGGGATCATTGATTTCGGGGATATCGCAGAGACTGCGGTTTTGTACGACGTGGCGATTGCGGCGGTGCAATTGCCGGTGGGGGATGTGGGGTTGGCGGAGGGGTTGGGGGATTTTCTGCTTGGGTATGGGGCGGGGCGGCTGGGGCGGGAGGCGGTGGCGCTGTTGCCGGGGTTGATGGCGTTGCGGCTGGCATTGGGGATGACGCTGGCGTCGTGGCATCGGCATACGCAGCCGGATAATCCGCACTTCGATGTGTCGGATGCGGTGTTCGAGCGGCGGTTGGGAGTGATTGCGGGGTTGCAGGAGCCGGGGTTGGTGGCGGCGGTGCTGGAGGGTTACGGGCGGGACGGCGGCGGGGTGTGAGGGCGGGTCAGCGGCGGGCGAACATGCGTTCGAGTTCGGCCTTGCTGAGTTTGAGGAAGGTGGGGCGGCCGTGGCTGCACGTGGCGGCGCGGGGGGTGGCTTCCATCTGGCGCAGCAGGGCGTCCATCTCGGGCGCGGAGAGGCGGCGGCCGGCGCGGACGGAGCCGTGGCAGGCCATGCGGGCAATGGCGGCATCAAGCTTGGCGCCAAGGGCGGTGGATTCGTTTTGATCCGCGAATTCCTCGGCGAGATCGCGGAGCAGGGGGGCGGGTTCGGGGGCGCCGAGGGCGGCGGGGAGGGCGCGGACGAGGATGGCGCCGGGGCCGAAGCGTTCGAGTTCGAGGCCGAGGCAGGCGAGTTCGTCGGCGCGTTCGGCAAGGCGGGCGCAGTCGGGCTCCGGCATGTCGACGACCGCGGGCAGCAGGAGCGGCTGGGAGCGGACGCCGCCTTCGAGATATTGGGTGCGCAACGCTTCGTGGGTGAGGCGTTCATGGGCGGCATGCTGGTCGACGAGGACGAGGCTGCCATCGGCGGCGACGGCGATGATGTAGGTGTCGAGCACCTGGGCGATGGGGGCGCCGAGGGGGAATTCGGTGGATTGGGGGGTGAAGGGGCCGTGAAAGCGCTCAGCGGGGGCGGCGGGCAGGGTTCGGGCAGACGGGGTGTCGGCCAAAGGGAGGCGGGCTTCGGCGAAGCCTTGGGGCTGGGTGGGATAGGCCGGGCCGAGGCGCAGAGGGGGGCGGGATTGGTATTGGCGCGGCTGCATCACCAGGGGGGCGGCGGGGCCGGCGCCAGCGGAGAGGGCGCGTTGCAGGCCGGAAATGACCAGGCCGCGGACGGAATCGGCTTCGCGGAAGCGGACTTCGGCTTTGGCGGGGTGGACGTTGACGTCAACGTCTTCCGGGGGAAGGTCGAGGTAGAGCGCGGCAATGGCGTGGCGGCCCATGGTGATGACGTCGCGGTAGGCGACGCGGACGGCGGTGCGCAGCAGAGGGTCGGCGACCGGGCGGCCGTTGACGATGAGGGTTTGGGCAGCGGCGGTGGCGCGGGTGACGGTGGGGGCGATGGCGAAGCCGGTGAGGCGCATGGCGCCGCGGGTGACGTCGACTTCGAGCAGGGCGCCGGCGGCTTCGGTGCCGAGGAGGGCGGCGGCGCGGGCGGCGCGGGTCTGGGCGGGGAGGTCAAACGCGATACGGGTATCGGCTTCGAAGCGGAAGGCGACATGGGGGGCGGCCAAAGCGAGGCGGCGGATGGCGACCTCGACGGCGTCGGTTTCGGCGCGGGGGGATTTGAGGAATTTGCGGCGCGCGGGGGTGGCGTAGAACAGATCTCGCACAACGACGCGGGTGCCTTGGGCGCCGGGGGCGGGGGCGACGGCCGAGATGTGGCCGCCTTCGATGGTGATGGTGACCGCGTTGGAGGCCGCGGCGGTGCGCGAGGTGATGGACAGGCGGGCGGCAGCGCCGATGGAGGGCAGGGCTTCGCCCCGGAAACCGAGGGTGTCGATGCGGACGAGATGGTCATCGGCGAGTTTGGAGGTGGCGTGACGCAGGACGGCGAGGGCGAGTTCGTCGGCGGTCATGCCGAATCCGTCATCGGCGACCTCGATACGGTCGATGCCGCCGCCGGCAATGGCGACCGCGATGCGGGTCGCGCCGGCGTCGAGCGCGTTTTCAACGAGTTCGCGGGTCGCCGCGGCCGGACGTTCGATAACTTCGCCGGCGGCGATGCGGTTGACGGTGCCTTCGGGGAGCAGGCGGATGCGGCCGGCTGTTGTGGGGGTGCTCACGCGCCGCCCAGCTCCCGGAAGCGGACGATGAGGGCCGTGGTGGAGGGGTCGTGCTGGCCGGCAGCGGATTGGGTGAGGCTGGGGAGGATGCCTTTGGCGAGGATTTTGCCGAGTTCGACACCCCATTGATCGAAGCTGTTGATGCCCCAAAGGAAGCCCTGGACCGCGACTTTGTGTTCGTAGAGGGCGATGAGGCGGCCGAGGGTGAAGGGATCGAGCCGTTCGACGAGGATGGTGGTGCTGGGGCGGTCCCCTTCGAAGGCGCGATGGGGGGCGAGGCGGGCGATGTCGGCTTCGGGGAGGCCGGCCTGGCGCATTTCGGCGGTCACGGCGTCGCGCGATTTGCCTTGCAGCAAGGCGGCGGCCTGGGCGAAGGCGTTGGCGGCGAGGATGCGGTGGGCGTGCGCGTCGTCGTGATCGGGGCGGGCAGCGAGGATGAAGTCGACCGGGACGATGGCGGTGCCTTGGTGGATCAGTTGCATGAAGCTGTGCTGGGCGTTGGTGCCGGGTTCGCCGAACAGGACGGGGCAGGTCGGGCGGGTAACGGGGCTGCCGTCGAGGCGGGTGGATTTGCCGTTGCTCTCCATTTCGAGTTGCTGGAGGAAGGCGGGGAAGCGGCGCAGGCGATCATCATAGGCAAGGACGCAGTGTTGGCCGTAGCCGAGGACGGAGGCATGCCAGATGCCGATGAGGGCGAGAAGGACGGGGAGGTTGTCGGCAAAATCGGCGTGGCGGAAGTGATGGTCCATGGCGCGGCCGCCTTCGAGCATGGCTTCGAAGGCATCCCACCCGGCGGCCAGCGCGATGGAGAGGCCGACCGGGGACCAGAGCGAGAAGCGCCCGCCGACCCAGTCGCGGAAGCCGAACATGCGCGCGGAGGGGATGCCGAAGGCTGCAACGGCCGCGGTGTTGGTGGACAGGGCCACGAAATGGTGTTGCACGGCGTCTTCGCCAAGACTGTCCGCGATCCATTGGCGCAGCGTGTGGGCGTTGGTCATCGTCTCGTCGGTGGTGAAGGTTTTGGAGGCGACGAGGATGAGGGTGCCGGCGGGGTCGCAGGTGCGCATGATCGCGGCGGCGCCGGTGGCGTCGACGTTGGAGAGGAAGCGGGCATGCATGATCCCGCCATGGGCGGCCGTGAGGGCCTCGGTGGCCATGAGGGGGCCGAGATCGGAGCCGCCGATGCCGACATTGACGACGGTGTGGAAGGGCTCGCCGGTGGCGCCGACCAGGGTGCCTTCGTGGATGCGGGTGACGAAATCGGCCATCCGGGCGCGCTCGGCGGCGGCGATGGCGGAGGCTGGCTCGTCGCGCGCCTGCAGGTGGTCGGCAAGGTGCGAGCGGAGCGCCATGTGCATGGCGGCGCGCTGTTCGGTGGTGTTGACCATGGCGCCGCTGAAGAGCCGGGCGCGGAACATGTCGAGGCCGGCTTTGAGCGCAAGGTCGAGCAGGGCGACGCGGGTGGCGCCGTCGATGCTGGTTTTGGAGAAATCGACGGTCAGGTCATCGAGGCGCGCACTGAAGCGGCTTGCGCGTTCGGGGTCGGCCGCAAAGAGGGCGCGGATCGAGCGGACGCCAGGACGGGAGGCCAGGGCATCGAGGCGGGCCCATGCGTCCCGCTGGATCGAATCGTCGGTCATGACGGCAGTGTAGCGCAGCCGGGGGGCAGGGGAGAAGTCAAGCGGGGGAGAAGTCAAAGAGGCAGAGCGGTTCCACGCCGCGGCGGCGCGGACGGATGCGCCGGTGCAAGCGCTCTCACCACCCGCTACGCCTCCCCCAACACGGCCAAAACCGCCGCCAACGCCGCCTCCCCATCCTGCCCCAACCCATCCTGCCCCAACCCACTCTGCCCCGGCCCATTCTGCCCCGGCATATCGACCACCCCATCTGCCCGCGCGAACAGCGCCGCCCCCAACAAGCCTCGCTCCACCGCGCTGCGCAGCCAAACCGTCCGGCACACCCGCATCACCGAATCCACCATCTGCGCCGCCGCCACCTCGGCGCCGAACACCACCACCACGCCCTCCTCCCCCGCCACGACCTGCGCCAGTACCTTGCGCTGCACCCGCACCACCGCGGCCGGACTGAGCCTGCGCATCGCCTCCACGCTCACCGCCGCCCCCATCGCCACATCGAACGCCACGAACCGCACCCCCAGCATCGCCGCCAGCCGCCCCCCCACCTCGGCCGCGCCCATTCCACCCCGCCCCACCAGCGCGATCCGCCGCCGCCTTGGATCGCCTTGGATGCTGAAATGCCGCTGCAACACCTCGAACGCCGCCTCCCGCTGCCCCGCATCCAGCCGATCCGCCAGACGATGCAGCCGCGAATCCGGCCGCGCCTCCAACAGATCAAGCGGATCCACCGCCAGACTCCCCGCCAGCGCCCGCAACACCAGCAGTGACACATTCCCAATCCCCCCCTCGGCATTGCGGATATGCCGCTCCGACACCCCTGACCGTGCCGCCAACTGCCAGCGGGGCATCCCGAGCCGGGTCCGCGCCGCCAGCAAGCGCCGGCCGAACCCGCGCAAAAACACCGCGTCGTTCCGCTCCACATCCCCCGCCCCCGCCGCGCCCTGCTCAGGCCGCGCCGCGATGCCGGAGAAGAACCGCTCCACCTCGTCGCCGCCCACCAGCCCCTCCCTCATCGCCAAATCGTCCCTGCCCGGAGCTCCCGCCCCCTGCCGCGCCCGGAGCCCTGTGTGCGCCCCCGGATTCAGTGTACAGTGATATCTTGTGTTCGAAGGGGCAATGGATGACCGCCGAGACAATCCTGATGCGCCTGATGCTGGGCGCGGTGGCCGTCGGGTGCCTGGTGGTGCTCTACCCCTTCCTCTCGGCCCTGCTCTGGGCCGCCATCCTCGCCTATACGACCTGGCCGCTCTACCGCCGGGTGCGCGCGTTCGCGGGCCTCAGCCGCAGCGCGGGCGCCCTGGTGATGGTCCTGGCCACCGCCGTCGTCGTCGTCCTGCCGCTTGCCCTCGCAGCGCCCAGCGGCGCATCAGATGTCGCGCAGATCGAACGCGCCGTGCAGGAAGCCCTCGCCGCCGGCCTTCCCGGCGCCCCAGCCTGGATCTACGAAATCCCCGCCGCCGGCCCCACCATCGGCCGCCTGTGGGATGACTGGGCGGCCGACCTCAGCGTCATGGTCACCTTCTTCCGCCCCTATTTCGGCATCGCCGCCCAGTTCGGCCTGCAACTCCTGCTCGGCCTCGCCAATGGCGTTCTGCTGTTCCTCCTCTCCCTCTTCGTCGCTTTCTTCGTCTTCGCCTCCGGTGAGAGCCTCGCCAGCCGCATCACCCTGATCGTCCACCGCATCGCCGGCCCCCAGGCCGAACGCCTCATCGCCGTCACCGGCGCCACCGTGCGCGGCGTCGTCTTCGGCATTCTGGGCACCGCCATCATCCAGGGATTGCTCACTGCCATCGGCCTGTGGCTCTGCGGCGTCCCGCGCGCTGCCCTCTTCGGCGTCATCGCCGGCCTTCTCGCGGTCCTGCCGGTCGGCCCTCCCTTCATCTGGATCCCCGCCGCCCTGTGGCTGATGGCCTCCAACCACATGCTCCCCGGCGTCTTTCTCCTGGTCTACGGCGTGCTCGTCATCGGCGGCGCCGATACGCTGGTGCGCCCCTACTTCATCGCCCGCGGCGCGCAATTGCCGTTCCTGCTGACCATGCTCGGCGTCCTCGGGGGCGCGCTCTCCTTCGGCCTGCTCGGTATCTTCCTCGGCCCCGTCCTGCTCGGCGTCGGCTACGCGCTGGTCAACGAATGGGCCGACCGCGAAGTCCGGCCCCTTCCGTAAGCAACCATCTTTGCAGCGCCGCCCGCCTGCCATATGACACCCCCCCATCCCGCGCGGCCCTGCGGCCCCGCATAACCGGCTGATCCCCCATGTTCGCCTTCATCCTCGCCCGCATCCTCCAGGCCATCCCCGTACTGCTCACCGTCGCGGGCATCTCCTTCGCGCTGTTCGCCTATGTCGGAGATCCCATCGCCCAGATGCTGGGCCAGGACTTCACGCTGGCCCAGCGCGAGGCCGTGGTCCACGCCCTGGGCCTCGACCAGCCGCTTTACGTCCAATACATCAAATTCGTCTGGTCCGCCCTGCACGGCGAATTCGGCCTGAGCTATCGCCTGGCCAAACCGGTCGGCACCCTCATCCTCGAACGCCTCCCCGCCACCATGGAACTCGCCTTTTGCGCCGCCATGCTCGCCCTGTGCATCGGCGTGCCGCTCGGCGTCTACACCGGCATCAGGCGCAACGGCGCGCTGGCCCGCTTCATCATGATCCTCTCGCTGATCGGCGTGTCCCTCCCCACCTTTCTGATCGGCATCCTGCTGATCCTCATCTTCGCCGTCCTCCTCGGCTGGCTCCCGAGCTTTGGCCGCGGCACCCTGACCGTGGTCGCCGGCTACAGCACCGGCCTGCTCAGCCTCTCCGGCCTCAAGGCCCTCATCCTCCCCGCCATCACCCTGGGGCTTTTCCAGATGACCCTGATCATGCGCCTCGTGCGCGCCGAAATGCTCGAAGTCCTGCGCTCCGACTACATCAAGTTCGCCCGCGCCCGCGGCCTGTCCACCCGCGCCATCAACTTCGGCCACGCCCTGAAAAACACCCTCGTCCCCGTCATCACCGTCGTCGGCCTCCAACTCGGCGGCCTCCTCGCCTTCTCCATCGTCACCGAAACCGTCTTCCAATGGCCCGGCATGGGCCTCCTGCTCGTTCAATCCATCGCGGTCGCGGATATCCCGGTGATGTCGACCTATCTTCTCCTGATCGCCGTCCTCTTCGTCGCCATCAACCTCACGGTCGACCTCCTCTATTACGCCGTCGACCCCAGGCTGCGCCTCAACCGCCGCTCCCTGACAGGGCGCGGCTGATGAACCCGCCCGCCCGCCTAATCGCCCGCATCCTCGCCCGCTTCTGGGACACCGACTTCGCCTATTCCTTCCGCCGCGCCCCCGTCGCCATCGTCTCCTTCCTGGTGCTCGTCGTCTGCGTCGGCGGCGCCGTCTTCGCCCCGCTGCTCGCCCCCTACAACCCCTTCGACCTCGCCAGCCTCTCCTTGATGGACAGCTTCCACCCCCCCGCCTTCATGCCCGACGGCGATCGCACCCACCTCATCGGCACCGATGACCAGGGCCGCGACATGCTCTCCGCCATCATGTACGGCACCCGCATCTCCATCTTCGTTGGCCTGCTGGCCATCGGCTTCGCCTTGACGCTCGGCGTCACCGTCGGCCTCGTCGCCGGCTACATGGGCGGCGCCGTCGATGCCGTGCTGATGCGCATCGCCGATGTGCAACTCACCTTCCCCGCCATCCTCATCGCCCTGCTGGTCGACGGCATCCTGCGTGCCGCCTTGCCCCGCGAGTTTCACGACAAAATGGAAATCTGGGTCCTCATCTTCGCCATCGGCATCGCCCGCTGGCCCCAGTTCGCCCGCACCGTCCGCGGCTCCACCCTGGTCGAACGCGGCCGCGAATACGTCATGGCCGCCCAGGTCATCGGCCTCTCCTCGCGGCGCATCATGATCAGCCACATCCTGCCCAATGTGCTCGGCCCCGTTCTGGTCATCGCCACCCTCAACCTCGGCCTCGCCATCCTCGACGAAGCCACCCTCTCCTTCCTCGGCGTCGGCCTCGCCCCCACCGAACCCTCGCTCGGCACCCTCATCCGCATCGGCAACAATTTCCTGTTCTCCGGCGAATGGTGGATCACCATCTTCCCCGGCCTCATGCTCGCCGCCATGGTCCTTGCCATCAACCTCCTCGGCGACTGGCTGCGCGACGCCCTCAACCCCAGGCTCCGCTGACCCATGCCCCTCCTCGAAGTCGAAAACCTGATCGTCGAATTCCCCACCCGCCGCGGCCTCCTGCGCGCGATCGACGAAGTCTCCTTCACCATCGACCCCGGCGAAGTCCTCGGCGTCGTCGGTGAATCCGGCGCCGGCAAATCCCTCACCGGCGCCGCCATCATCGGCCTCCTCGAACCCCCCGGCCGCATCGCCGGCGGCCAGATCCGCCTCAACGGCGCCCGCATCGACACGCTTTCGCCCGAGCGCATGCGCCCCATCCGCGGCCGCCAGATCGGCGCCATCTTCCAGGACCCGCTCACCACCCTCAACCCGCTGTATTCGATCGGCCGCCAATTGGTCGAAACCATGCAGACCCACCTGCCCCTGTCCGACCGCGACGCCCGCGAACGCGCCATCCAATGGCTCGAAGACGTCGGCATCCCCGCCGCCCGCCACCGCATCGGCGCTTTTCCGCACGAATTCTCCGGCGGCATGCGCCAGCGCGTCGTCATTGCCCTCGCGCTCTGCGCCGAACCCCGCCTCATCATCGCCGACGAACCCACCACCGCCCTCGATGTCTCCATCCAGGCGCAAATCATCGCCCTGCTCAAACGCATCACCCGCGAACACGGCACCGCCGTCATGCTCGTCACCCACGACATGGGCGTCATCGCTGAGACCGCCGATCGCGTCGCGGTGATGTATGCCGGCCGCATCGCCGAAATCGGCCCGGTCAGAGACGTCGTCCTCACGCCCGCGCACCCCTATTCCGAAGGCCTCATGGGCAGCATCCCCAGCCTCGAACACCGGGTGGACCGTCTCCGCCAAATCGATGGCGCCATGCCCCGCCTCACCGCGATTCCGCAAGGCTGCGCCTTCAACCCGCGCTGCCCCAAAACCTTCGCCCGCTGCATGACCGAACGCCCCGCCCTCCTCCCGGCCGGCCCCACCCGGTCCGCCTGCTGGCTCCACGCGGAGGCCGCCCCCCATGTCTGACATCGTCCTTCAGGCCAGCGCCGTCACGCGGGACTTCGACATCTCCCGCCCCCTCCTCCAGCGCGTCCTCTCGGGCGAGCCCAAACGCACCCTCCGCGCCGTCGATGACGTCTCGTTTGCCATCGAACGCGGCACCACCCTCTCCCTCGTGGGCGAATCCGGCTGCGGCAAATCCACCATCGCCCGCCTCGCCGTCGGCCTCTACCGCCCCTCCACCGGAGACATCAGCTTCGAAGGCCACCCCCTCTCCGCCGCCCGCGCCCAGGCCAGCCTGCGCCGGAAGATGAACATGATCTTCCAGGACCCCTACGCCTCCCTCAACCCCCGCTGGCGCGTCCGCGACATCGTCGCCGAACCGATCCGCGCCTTCGCCATCCTCGCCTCCCAGAAAGACATCACCGACCGCGTCGGCCAACTCCTCAGCCAGGTCGGCCTCTCCCCCGCCGACGGCGAAAAATACCCCCATGAATTCTCCGGCGGCCAACGCCAGCGCATCTCCATCGCCCGCGCCCTCTCCTCGGAGCCCGACTTCCTCGTCTGCGACGAACCCACCTCCGCGCTCGACGTCTCCGTCCAGGCCCAGATCCTCAACCTCATGCGCGACCTCCAGCAGCGCCTCGGCCTCACCTATCTCTTCATCAGCCACAACCTCGCCGTCGTCCGCCACATGTCCGACCGTCTCGGCGTGATGTATCTCGGCCGCATCGTCGAACTCGGCGCCGGCGAAACCCTCTTCCGCGCGCCCCGGCACCCCTATATGCGCCTGCTCCTCGAAGCCATCCCCGACCTCGCCATGGTCGGCCGCACCCGCACCCCCGTCGGCGGCGAAGTCCCGAGCCCCATCAACCCCCCGTCGGGCTGCCCCTTCCACCCCCGCTGCCCCCTGGCCAATGACCGCTGCCGCACCGAAAAACCCATCCACACTCTGATCGAGACGACCGAGATCGCCTGCCACGCCATCGCCGAGGGCCGCGCCTGAAACCCACGACCGCAGGATGCGCAAGCGCAGCGCGACGCATCACCGCCCCCCAGCCCCGCCCCCCAGCCCCGCCCCCGGCCGCCCGCAGGGAACCCCAGCCATGGACCTCTATCACGTCTTCTTCGACCTCAAACCCGGCATCACCGAGCGCACCCTGCTCGAAAAACTCACCCTCTACATGGCCCATCTCAAAGCCCAGGGCCTCATCGAGCAGCACCGC
>CANFKS010000032.1 GCA_947447625.1 Rhodospirillales bacterium
ATGGAGGAAAGGCTGGGGTTATTGGTCTGTCGCGGGGCGATTGCGTAAAAAAGGAATAAAATAAACATAAATGAACAATTAAGGGCGTGACGAACGGTAACTTTCAAGGGCATTTAGTATCGGAACGGAGGCGAAAAATCGCCTGCAGGTGATTGGCTTGCAGTCGGCTTGTTTGCCGCTTTGATTGCACGTCCATACCGCGGAGGGCACCCAGCCAATGTTGCACATATCAGACGGCCACTCGTCCACATCGCAAAACGGGGATCATGATTTTGCGACGCAGCCCCGGCTGACGGTGGTGCTGCTGGAGGATGATGCGGATTATGCAGCGGCGCTCGGCGATTATCTGACCACGTCGGGTTTCAGCGTGGAAATCGTGCCGGTGTTTTCGGCGCTAGCCGCAACGTTGAAGGTGACGCAACCGGATATGCTGGTGGCCGATCAGTTTGTCGCGGGCGTGGATATCGGGCAGCGCCTGGACGCAATCCGTTCGCAGTATGCCGGACCGATCATGATGCTGACGGGCAATGACGATCCGGTGGATCGAGTGATCTGCCTTGAACGCGGCGCGGATGATTTCATCGTCAAGGCGAAGGCGACGCCGCGCGAGGTTTTGGCCCGGCTGCGCGCCGTGTTGCGCCGCTCTGCCGGCGCGCCCGAGGTCAAGCCTGCAGGAGTGGCGGTCGGCGCGATCCAGATATCCGGCGTTGAGGTTTCGGTTGATGACTGGGTGTTGTCGGATCGGCATCGCACGCTGGCCAATCCGCTCGGCGATGTGGTGCGGCTGACCGGGGCGGAACGGGATACCCTGTGGCTGCTGATGAGCCGTCGCGGCACGGTTGTGGCCCGTGATAAGGCGATGGAGGCGGTGCTGCGGCGCAAGATCGGTCCGCATGATCGTAGCATCGACAACCTGGTGAGCCGGTGCCGCCGCTTTGCAGCCGATCTCGGCGGCACCATGGATATCGAGACGGTGCGTGGCGTCGGTTACAAGTTGACTGGGTTCACGATGGTCCGCCCGGTGGTATCGAACGCCTGAGTCCGTCGATAGTGTCGCGATCCTGTTTGGTTGATCCGACACTATCGAACAAAACACTGAATGTGTTCTCCGTTCGAGCCGGTTACCCTGCCTGGTGAGCAGATTTGAGATGCGGCGGCGTCGTATCAGGGAGCCATGCGATATGGGTCGTTTCGAGTGCAGCGTGGCTCCGTCCATCGATAACCCTCTGGTGCAGCAGAATGTTACCAAGAGCAACGACGCCCCGGCGCATGTCCAGGCAGATGATCCTTTGGCGTCGGCACGCGGCGTGGTGTGGGCGCTGATTTTCGGTGCGCTGTTCTGGGTGGGGCTCTATATGCTTTGGCGATTGATGTTCCGTTGAGCATAGGCTGACGGAACGTCTTGCCCTTCGGCAAGCGGCGCGCGAAGCTTGCGCATCAACAACGCAAAAATCCTGGAGACGTTCATGTCGCGCCTTGGTTTCGGAGCCTTCCTCGCCCCGCATCATCCGATCGGCGAACACCCCCTGTTGCAGTTCCGCCGGGATATTGACCTTGTGGCGCACCTGGACAAACTCGGCTACGACGAGTTCTGGTGCGGGGAGCATCATTCCTCGGGCTGGGAGATGATTGCCTCGCCCGAGATGTTCCTGGCCGCGGCGGCCGAGCGCAGCCATCGGATCAAGCTTGGCACCGGCGTGGTTTCCCTGCCGTATCATCATCCTTACAACGTCGCGCAGCGCCTGGTCCAACTGGACTGGATGAGCGGCGGGCGGGCGATTTTCGGCTCTGGGCCCGGGGCTCTGTCGTCTGATGCGCATGCTCTGGGGATCGACCCGATGACGCAGCGGGACCGGCAGGACGAGGCGATCGGAGTGATCCGCCGCCTCATGCGGGGCGAGCGGGTGACGCACAAGTCGGAGTGGTTCGAGCTGAACGACGCGGCGTTGCAACTGCTGCCGTTGCAGGAGGACATGCCGTTCGTGGTGGCGTCTCAGATCAGCCCGTCCGGCATGACGCTGGCAGGCAAGCACGGCATTGGCATCATCTCGATCGGCTCGATGTCGAGCGAGGGCTTGCAGTCCTTGCCGACACAGTGGGGGTTTGCCGAGACGGCGGCGGCGAAGTCCGGCCAGACGGTGGATCGCAAGAACTGGCGGGTGTTGCTGTCGTGGCATATCGCGGAGACGCGGGAGAAGGCGCGGGCGCAGGCGCGTGACGGGCTCATGCGCCATCACAACGAATACATTACCGGCACGTTGCAGCGCCCGGGTGCGAAGCCCTTCAAGACGCCGGACGAGGCAGTGGATATGACGGCGTTTTCCCCCGGCGCGGCGGCGACGATCGGCACGCCGGATGACCTGGTGGCGACGATCAAAAACGTGCTGAAGGTCAGCGGCGGGTTCGGCACCGTGGTGGGCTTCGTGCATGACTGGGCGAACCCCGAGGATACGTTCCGCAGTTGGGACATGGTGGCACGCTATGTGGTGCCTGAAATCAACGGCTACCTGAAGGAGCTCCGCCGGTCGCAGACCCATGTGATCGAGAACCGTGCGGTGTTCGATCGGGCGCGCGAGGCGGTGATGGCCAAGATCATGGATCACGATGCGGCGCGTGCGGCGCTCGCGGTCACGCGCTCTGCGATGCTGAGTGCGTCCGGGAGCAATGTGCCGGATCTCAAGGCAGCCCAGGCGGCGAACAAGGCTGCCGTCAAGGCCAAGGCCAGCGTTGGCAAGGCTGCGTCTGGCAAGGGTGGCGCTAAGGCGAAAGCTTTGGCGAATGCCACGCCTGCCAAAGGCGGCAAAACCGGCGTTGCCAAGAAAAAATAGTCTTGAAATCGATATTGATATATCCGCAGTCCCGTTTTGTGTCGTGGAAGGCGCTTATCGATGCGGATGGACTGGGATATCGAACGATGTGACATGACGTGAGGGGCCTCGTGCACAGCGAGGCCCTGTATCGTGAGGCGGTCGATGCCGCCGGTATCGGTGTGTTCGAGCGCGATTACCGGACCGGGCGGGCGATGTGGTCGGCGCCTGTGTGGCGGCTGTTCGGCCTGGAGCCGGGTGGCGAGCCGCCGTCGGAGGCCGAAGTGGTGAGCCGCTTCATCCACCCTGACGATCTGCCCGAACGCAACCGGCTTCTGGCCGAGGCGATCGCGAGGCCTGGGCAGGCGCGCCACGAGTTCGAGTTCCGAGTGATCGGGGCGGACGGTGTGACCCGCGAATTGATGACGGTGGCGACGGTCCGGCGCGGCGCGGACGGGCAGGTGATTTCTGTCCATGGCGTCTATTTCGATATCAGCCGGCGGCGGCAGGCGGAGCGTGCGGAGGCGGAGAGTGCAGCGCTGTTCAGCCGTGCTGCCGAGGTGGCTGGGCTGTGTGCGTTCGATTATGACTTCGCTGCCGGTGGGACGCGCTGGTCGGCACATATCTGGCTGATTATCGGGCTGCCCGCGCGCGATGACGGGCCGACGGATGCGGAGATATGCGACTGCGTGCATCCCGATGATGCGGCTGCGTTGGCGGCACGACAGGCGGCGATGCATGGCGATCCGGCCTGTGCCAAGGGCGAGGCCGGATGGCGGATCCTTCGCCCTGATGGCGCGGTCCGCCATGTGCTTGCGACAGTGAGCTATGTACGCAATGAGTCTGGCGTGCCGGTCCGGGCCTATGGCATTGTCCAGGATGTGACAGATCAGCGCGAGGCCGAGGCTGCTGTCCGTGCGAGCGAGACGCGGTTCCGCCTCGCGAGCGAGATAGCCGGGCTTGGGGTCTATGAGCGGGATCGGCGGACGGGGCGCGCCACGTGGTCAGACCGGATGTGGGACATTATGGGACTGCCTCCGGGCGATGGGGTGCCCGGATGGGATGTCATCGCAAGCAGGATCCAATCCGACGATCTTGCGGTCTATAATAATGCTCTTTTGGCTGCGGGAAGCGTGCCGGTCAGCATCAGCTACCAGTATCGGCGGCCGGATGATTCGCTCCGTCGGATCGAGGAGCGCTTCGTGGTGGAGCGCGATGCGCAGGGCGCGCCGGTGGTTGTGCGCGGCGTGATTGCAGATGTGACGGATCACAAACTGGCAGAGGAGGCGCTGCGGTCGGGCGAGGCACGGTTCCGGCTGGCGGCCGAGGCGGCGGGGTTTGGTGTCTTCGACCGGACAGAGGACGGTGGTTCCATGTGGTCCCGCCGGACGTGGGAGATCTATGGGCTGCAGCCGAGCGCGACGATTCCCGATCTTGAGGCCCTGGAGGCGATTACCCATCCGGCGGATCGGGCCCGGCGGCGGCAGTTTTTTGCAAATATGTGGGCAAGCCCGGATGGCGCGCTGCGTGCGGGTTCGTTCCGCGTGATGTGGCCGGATGGCTCGGTGCGGCATATCGTCATCAACGTGTTGCTGGTGCGGCGGGAGGGGGATGCGAAGGCGCGGGTTCATGGGGTGGTGATGGATGTGACCGACCGGGTCCGGGCACAGGAAGCGCTGGTCGCGGAGAAGGAGCGGTTCCGCCATGCGGTTGATGCGGGCGGAATGGGGGTATTCGAGCGTGACCTGCTGACAGGGGCGGGGACATGGTCGGAACGGGAGTGGCGGATTTTCGGGCTGCAACCGTGCGAGGCGGCGCCAAGCGACGCGGATGTCCTCGCCAGGGTGCACCCCGACGACCGGCATCTGGCGCTGGCGATGCGCGAACGGATGGCGGATGCGCCTTCCGGCACTCCGATTCGCAGCGAATTCCGCATCGTGCGCGCCGATGGCGCGGTGCGGCAATTGGTCTCCGACCTTGTGGTGGTGCGCGATGGCGCGGGGCGGGCGCTCAGGGTGCATGGCGTGGAGAGCGATGTGACGGAGGAGCGCGAGGTCCGCGCGCAGGCAATGATTTCCGCCAATCTGGCGACGTTGGGCCAGATGGCGACGGGCATTGCACATGAACTCGGCCAGCCGTTGCAGGCGATCGGCGCGGCGGCAGGCACGGTCAATGCGTGGGTGAGCGCGGGCGCGCAGATGGCGCAGGCGCAGATCGCGATGCGCGAACTCGAACGGATCGAGCTCCAGGCGGAGCGGGCCGGCAAGACGATGCGCCATCTGCTGCTGCTGGGGCGGGGCGGACGCAGCGATGGGCTGACGTCGCTGAGCGATGTGATCGAGGGAGCGCTTGATCTGGTCGGCATTTCGATCCGGGGCAGCGGCGTGAGGATCGAGGCCGATGTTCCGGATGGGTTGCCGCGGGTCAGGGGCGGGCAGATCGAGTTGGAGAAGGTGTTGATCAACCTGCTGCTCAATGCGCACGACGCGATAGAGGGCCTGGCGGAGCGGCGGATCACGCTGCGCGCCTGGTGCGACACGGGCCTGGACGGGCAAGTTGTCATGCTCGAGGTTGGTGATACCGGGCCCGGCGTGCCCTTGGCGCTGCGGAGTCGGTTGTTCGAACCGTTCTTCACGACGAAGGAGGTCGGCAGGGGGACGGGTCTGGGGCTGTCGATTTGCCGGACGACGATGGCAGCATGTGGCGGCGGGATCGCGCTGGCGGCCCGGGGGCCTGGCGCGCATTTCGTGCTGCGGTTCGCGGTGGCGGATGAGGCAGGGGCTTCCCCAAGTGGCGCCTCATACCAAGGCTCGCAAAGCGCGACCCTTGGTATGAGTCTTTTTCCGCGCGCCGCCGCCCACCAACCCGGCGCGCACACCGAAACCCTGTGATCGCGGAAGAGCAGCGATCACAGGGTTTCGGTATCAGCCCCCCATCGGCGGTGAAGCGCGGCCCAGATACATCTCGACGATGCGTGAATCGGCGGCAAGTGTGGCGCTGTCGCCTTGCAGGGTGATGCGGCCGGTTTCCAGCACGTAGGCGTGGTCGGCGACCTGCAGGGCAGCGCGGGCGTTTTGCTCGATCAGCAGGATCGCGACGCCGGTCTGGCGGAGTGCGGTGATGGTGCGGAAAATATCGCGCACGATGAGCGGCGCGAGGCCAAGCGAGGGTTCGTCGAGCATCAGCAGGCAGGGGCGGGCCATGAGCGCCCGGCCCATGGCAAGCATCTGGCGTTCACCGCCCGACAGGGTGCCGGCATCCTGGCGACGGCGTTCGCTGAGGCGGGGGAAGAGGTCGTAGATGTCGTCGAGCGCGGCCTGGGCGGCGCGTTTGCCCTGGGCGCGGTTGCGGTAGAAGCCGAGGCGCAAATTGTCTTGAACGGACATGGTGGCGAAGAGTTCGCGCTTTTCGGGAACGAGGGACATCCCGTCACCGACACGGGCTGCGATCGGCTCGGCAGCGAGGTTTTGCCCATTGAAACGGATGGTGCCCCGGCTGGGGAGCATGCCCATGATGGCGTTGAGCAGGGTGGATTTGCCGGCGCCGTTGGGGCCGATGACGGTGACGATCTGGCCGGCGTCGACAGCGATGGTGATGTCGGTGATGGCGGTGATGCCGCCGTAGCCGACGGTGACGCTGGAGACATCGAGGACGCTCATTCGACGCTACCCAGGTAGGCTTCGATGACGCGCGGATCATTGCGGACCTGCTCGGCGGAGCCCTCGGCGAGTTTGGTGCCGAAATCCATCACGACGAGGCGCTCGACAAGGCCCATGACGAACTCCATGTCGTGTTCGACGAGCAGGATGGTGACGCCTTCGCCCTGCAGACGGCGCAGCAGGGCGGCGAGTTCGACCTTCTCGTTGTGGCGCAGCCCGGCAGCGGGTTCGTCGAGCAGGAGCATCACAGGATCAAGGCACAAGGCACGGGCGATTTCGACGATGCGCTGCTGGCCGAGGGCCAGCGAGGTGGCAGGGCGGTCCGCCATATCGGCGAGGCCGACGCGGGCGAGTTGGCGGGCGGCTTCGGCGTAGAGGCGCGCGTCTTCCGTGCGATCGAGCCGGAGCAGGCCGGCAAGCGCGGATGCATGGCCGCGCAGATGGGCCCCGATTGCGGTGTTTTCGATCACCGACATGGTGGGGACCAGTTTGACGTGCTGGAATGTGCGGGCGATGCCGGCTGCGGCGATGCGGCGCGCGGGCCAGCCGGTGATGTCCTGGCCGTTGAAGCTGACCTGGCCGGCGGTCGGGGTATCGATGCCGGTGATGAGATTGAAGGTGGTGGATTTGCCGGCGCCGTTGGGGCCGATCAGGCCGACGATTTCGCCGGCTGCGAGTTTGAAGTCAACGTCGTTGACGGCGACGAGGCCACCGAAGCTGCGGCGCAAGCGGGCGACATCGAGCAGGGTGGTGCCGGGGGCGGGCATGGCGCGGGCGGGTAGCCGGAGGGCGTCGGCGCGGATGATACGGGCGCGCGGGCGGATGCGGGCGATCAGCGGCCAGATACCGTTCGGGGCCCATTGCAGCACGGCGATGAGCAGCATGCCGAAGACGATGCTTTCGTAGTTGCCGTGGGCGCCGAACAGGCGGGGCAGGATGTCTTGCAGGCGATCGTTCACGGTGGTGACGAGGACAGCGCCGAGCAGGGCCCCGGGGACATGGGCGGCGCCGCCGATGACGGTCATCAAAAGGTATTGGATCGACTGATAGAAGCCGAACGGCGTGGGGTTTACGCTGCGCTGCATGTGCGCGTAGAGCCAACCCGCGAAGCCGGCCAGGACCGCGGCGTAGACAAAGGCGAGGAGGCGGGTGCGCGGGGTGTCGACGCCGAAGCTGGCCGCCGCGACAGCGCCGCCCTTCAGCGCGCGGATGGCGCGGCCGGCGCGGCTGTCGAGCAGGTTGTTGGTGGCGAGTGCGGCGAGGATGACGCCGATCCAGATCACGCTGAAACTGGCGCGCCCGTCGAGCAGCTTGAGGTCGAGGATGGTGAGCGGGGGGATGCCGGAGATGCCGTCATTGCGGCCGAGCAGGTCGAGATTGGCAAAGGTGTAGTAGAGGCCGACGGACCACGCGATGGTGCCAAGGGCAAGGTAGTGGCCGCTGAGACGGACGGTGACGGCGCCGAGCAGGGAGGCGCCGGCGGCAGTGACGATGAGGCCCGCGGGCAGGCCCAGCCAGGGGGAGATGTCGCAGTATTTGCTCAGCACGGCCGTGGTGTAAGCGCCAAGGCCGAGGATGGTGGCCTGTCCGAACGAGGTCATGCCGCTGATGCCGGTCAGCACCACAAGGCCGATGGCGACGATGGATGAGATGCCGGTGTAGTTGGCAAGCGTCACCCAGAAGGCGGGCAGGCCGGGCAGCCAGGGCAGCAGGAGCGCGACGAGGAGGGCGGGCAGGGGCCAGAATGGACGGAGCGCCTTCATTCCTCCTCCTCCGCCGGGCCATGGCGCAATGAACGCCAGAGCAGGACCGGGATGATCGCGGTAAAGACGATCACCTCCTTGAAGGCACTTGCCCAGAACGACGAGAAGCTTTCGGCGACACCCACCAGCAGGGCGGCGAGCACGGCGCCGGGATAGGAGCCGAGGCCGCCGATGATGGCGGCCGTGAAGCCGCGCAGGCCGATCATGAAGCCGCTGTCGTAGTAGACCGTGGTCAGCGGCACGATCAGCACGCCGGAGAGGGCGCCGATGAAGCCTGCAAGGGCGAAGGCGATCAGGCCGGCGCGCTCGGTCGGGATGCCCACGAGGCGGGCGCCGAGGCGGTTGACGGCGGTGGCGCGCAGCGCCTTGCCGGTGAGGCTGCGTTCGAAGAAGGCGAACAGGGCGGTCATCAGCGCGAAGGTGAGCCCACCGATCCACAGCGCCTGACCAGGGATCATTAACGGGCCGGCTGTAATCGTGATGTCGGAGAAAGCGGGGGCGCGGAACCCCTCGGGGCCGAAAAAGACCAAGCCCAGACCGGTAAGAGTCAGATGGAGCGCGACGGCTGCGATCAGCAAGACCAGGACGGGAGCGTCGGCCAGGGGCTGGAAGGCAATCCGGTACAGCAGGGGGGACATCGGGGTGACGATCGCCAAGGTGAGCAGCACCTCGACCAGCACACCCGGCTTCATCGGCGCGAGGATGATTGCGGCCACAGCGATGACGGCGGGGAGCACAATGGTTTCGCCGAGCAGGCGCAGCACGGCCGGACGGTCCAGCCGGCCCCGGGCCTGCCACAAGCCAGCAGCGCAACCGGCAAGGCCGAGCACGCCGAGCAGGGCGACGGAGCCAGGCAAATGGCCGCCATCCAGCGCCGCATAGGTTAACGCTCCATAGGCGACGAATTCGCCCTGCGCGACATAGATCACCCTCGTGACGGCGAAGACCAGCACCAGTGACAGGGCGAGCAGAGCATAAATCGCCCCGTTGACGACCCCGTCCTGCAGGAGGATGGCCAGGATCGTGCTATCCACCGGGATGGGGCGCCTGTCGGAAGGAGAAGGGAGATAGGGCTTCTTTTTTGTAAAAAAGAAGCAAAAAACTTTTATCCATTTGCGGGGTTAGGGCAGGAGTTTCCAGGCGCCGTTCTGGATTGTGACCATAACGCGGGCGCGCTCGTCGAAGCCGTTATGATTTTCGGCTGTCATCGTTGCGATGCCGTGGGTCATCACCAGGTTCTTCTGCGCTTCCATGGCATCGCGCAGACCGGCCCGGAATTCGGGGGAGCCGGGCTTGCCGCTCTTTAGAGCGTCGGGCACCGCGGCGGCGAACAGGATGGCCGCATCATAGGCATGGCCGCCAAAAGTCGCGACCGAGCCGACACCATTGGTGGCCTCGTATTTGGCGGTGTAGTCGAGCGCCTTGGCCTTGATCGGGTTGCTGTCCGGCAACTGGGCGGCGACCAGGATGGGCCCGGCGGGGAGCACGGTGCCCTCGACGTCCTTGCCGCCGACGCGGAGGAAGTCGTTGTTGGCGACGCCGTGGGTCTGGTAATATTTGCCGGTATAGCCGCGCTCATGAAGTGTCTTCTGCGGCAGGGCGGCCGGTGTGCCGGAGCCGGCAATCAGCACCGCGTCGGGCTTGGCGGCGATCATCTTGAGCACCTGGCCGGTGACGGACGTATCAGGCCGGGCGAAGCGTTCGCTGGCGACGATGCTGATCTTGTTGTCGCTGGCCGCGCGGGTGAATTCCTTGGACCAGCCGTCGCCATAGGCGTCATTGAAGCCGATGAACGCGACAGTCTTGACCCCGGCGGCGGCCATGTGCGTGGCGATCGCGTCGGCCATCAGACTGTCGTTCTGCGGCACCTTGAACACCCAGCGCCGCGCAGCATCCATCGGTGCGATGATGGCGGCCGAGGCGGACATCGAGACCATCGGCACCTTGGCTTCGGCAGCCACCGTGATCATGGCGAGCGAGGCGGGCGTGGTGGATGTGCCGAGGATGATGTCGGCTTTGCCCTCTTCGATCAGCTTGCGCATGTTGGCAACCGCGCGGGTGCTGTCCGCGCCATCGTCGAGGACGGTGTATTCGACGGTCTGGCCGGCGATCTGGGTCGGCAGCAGCGCGATGGTGTTGCGCTGGGGCACGCCAAGCGAGGCGGCGGGGCCTGTGGTAGAGATCGTCACGCCGACGCGGATGGTGTCTGCCAGCGCGGTTGAGGGGCATGCCGGCCCGGCGAGTCCGAACGTGATTGCGGCTGCAGCCAAACGGATGCGGTTCATGCTTCACTCCCCTGAATTCTTGCCTCTTGTGTAGTGTTGCGGGAGAAATCCTGTCAATCAATCCTGTATCGTTTGTCGAGGACCGCCGATGATCCGCCGCACCACTGCCGAAGCTGTGTTGGACAGCCTGCTCGCACACGGGATCGATACGCTCTATGCGCTGCCGGGCGTTCACAATGATTTTCTGTTCGATGCGATTGCCCAATCCGGCGGCCGAATGCGCGCGCTGCATCCGCGGCATGAGCAGACTTCGGCCTACATGGCGCTCGGCGCGGCGCTGGCGACCGGGCGGCCGCAGGTCTGCGCCATGGTGCCGGGTCCAGGGGTGTTGAATGCGTCGGCGGCGCTGTTGACGGCCTATGGCATGGGAGCGCCGGTGCTGGCGCTGGCCGGTCAGATCCCGACCGATGCGATCGACAAGGGCTGGGGACATCTGCACGAGTTGCACGACCAACTCGGGCTGATGCGCCATTTCACCAAATATGCCGCGCGAATTCCGGCGGCGGCGGATGCGCCAGGGCTGGTGGCGGAGGCGATCCGCCAGGCCTTGTCGGGCCGGATGCGGCCGGTGGCGCTGGAATGTGCGATCGACACCTGGGGGCGCCCTGGGCTTGCCCTGGATGTCGGGCCGTTGCCGATTGTCAATCCGCCGATCGATGCCGCCACGGTCGAGGCGGCAGCGGCTATTCTGGCGAAAGCGGAGCGGCCGATCATCGTGGCCGGGGGCGGGGCAATCGATGCGGCCCCCGAGTTGCTGGCGCTGGCCGAACGGTTGCAGGCGCCGGTGCTGACCTATCGGCGTGGGCGGGGTGTGCTGCCGACCCGGCACAAGCTGGCGGTGTCCTTGCCGGTGGGGCATCGGTTATGGAAAGACGCGGATGCGGTGCTGGCGGTGGGCACGCGGATGCATTTCGCGCAGTCGAACTGGGGCACCGATCCGGGGCTGAAGATCATCCGGCTCGATATCGATGCCGAGGAGCACAACCGGTTCCGCCGGCCCGATGTGGCGATCCATGCTCATGCCGCCGATGGGGTGGCGGCGCTGTTGGCGGCGTTGCCCAATGCAGCGCGGGCGGCGCGGGCCGATGTGGCGGCGGCACAGGCCTGGTTCGTCGAGCGGCTGGTGCGGCAGGAGCCGCAGATGGGCTATCTGCGCGCATTGCGAGCGGCACTGCCGGCCGATGGGGTGGTGGTCGAGGATGTCACGCAGGTCGGGTTTGTTGGCCGGCTCGCATTTGATGTGGATGCGCCGCGTCGCTATGTCTCACCGGGCTATCAGGACAATCTGGGCTGGGGGTATGGGGCGGCGCTCGGCGCGCAGGCGGCGTTGCCGGGCCGGGCTGTGGTGTCGATCAGCGGGGATGGCGGGTTCATGTACCAGGCGGGGGAGTTGGCCACCGCGATGCGCCACAATCTGCCCGTCGTCGCCGTGGTGTTCGATGATGGGGCGTTCGGCAATGTAAAGCGCATCCAGGCCGAGCGGTTCGGCAACCGGCTGATCGCGCATGATCTGGCCAATCCGGATTTCCATGATTTTGCGCGCAGCTTCGCCATGCGGGCGTGGCGCGCAGATGATCCGCAGTCGCTGGAGACGGCGTTGGCCGCGGCGCTCGAAACCGGGGCGCCGGCGCTCATTCACGTCAAGGTGGGGGAGATGCCAAGCCCTTGGGATATGCTGGCACTGCCGCGGGTGCGCGGCGCTGAGGAGGCGTGGCGGCCGGCGTTGCCGTGAGGCGGCGCCTTGGGGCCTGATGATTTTTTGCGGAATCGCCAAAAATCGTCAGGCGATCAAACAAGGCGTTAGAACGGGATGCCTTCGCCGATCAGAAGGCATCCCGCTCTAACGCACGCCGCTGGGCCAGAGCACGACGCGCAGGGTTTGCAGCAGGATGACGAAGTCGAACAGGATGGAGAAGTTCTTCACGTAGTAGAGATCATAGCTCAGCTTCGAGCGGGCATCGTCGACTGAAGCGCCATAGGGGTAGTTGATCTGGGCCCAGCCGGTGAGCCCGGCCTTCACCATGTGGCGTTCGTTATAGAGCGGGATGATGGCGTTGAACTGGGCTACGAACTCGGGGCGCTCCGGCCGCGGGCCGACAAAGCTCATCTCGCCCTTGAGGATATTGAGCAGCTGCGGCAGTTCGTCGATCCGCGAACGGCGCAGGCATCGTCCGACCGCTGTGATGCGATCGTCGTTTTTGCAGGCCCAGACGGCGCCGCCAGCCTCGGCGTCCACCCGCATGGTGCGCAGCTTCAGGATTTCGAACGGTTGGCCATCCCGAGTCACCCGGATCTGGCGATAGAGGATCGATCCGGGGCTTTCAAGCCGTATGGCAAGGATCGCCATCAGCAGGAACGGCGCCGCCAAGGCAAGCACCAGGGCGCTGACCGCCAGGTCAAACACCCGCTTCAGCATCCGGTCGATCAGATTGAAATGGAAGCCGTCGGAATAGAGCAGCCAGCCCATTTCCATCCGCTTGAGGTCGACGCGGCGAACTTCTTTTTCGACGAATGCGAGGTATTGTACTATCGGAAATCCGGCTTTTTTGCAGGCAAGCAGACGCTCGAGGTCCATGCCTCTGCGCTCGTCGGGCGCGACCACGATCTGGTCCGCATCCGACATCAGGGCTGCCTGCAGGACTGAGACGCCTTCGATCACACGCACGCGCTCGTCGTCCTTCAGGCGGGGGTCGAGTTCGCCCAGGGCGCCATCGTGCAGGAAGACGACTTCGTCATTCAGCTGGCTGCCTTCGCTGGTCAGCATATGCAGAAGGTCCCACGCCCGTGCGCCGGCGCCGATCACCAGGAGGTGGCGATGCAGCACGCCCCGGCGCACCAGGAAATGGAAGATTATCCGCGACATCCCCGCTGCGATGATGAAGCCCGCCTCGGCCATCGCGGCCTGCACCGCCATGTTGCTCCAGATGGTCGGGCGCGGCAGCGGCCAGGCGGTCACGCTATCGACGATCAACGTCCCCAGCACCGCGATAACCACGCCCATGCCGACAACCAGCGGAACCCGCACCATCGTATGCGCCGCATCCTGCATGGCGTCGCGACGGTAAAAGCCCATGGCGAAAAGCAACAGCAGGTTGGCAGGCGGGAATAAGGCGAATTCGGCTATGTGCGACACAAAGCCGCCATGGGTGCCGAGCAGGATGGCGACCATCGTCAGGAGCAGCACGCTCAGCACATCGATCCCAAACAGAACCTTCCCCGACGACAGTCCCGACAAACGCGGGACGGGCGGGGAAGCCAGGTGCGTGGCGGTCAGAGCGACAGGATCCATGAACGCCACTTTAACAGACCTGAGCTTCAGGGCGGCAAAATTTTTTAGAATTTCTTTCAATAAAATACGTTAATATACAAAATTCGCTGATGCGGCGAAATTTGTTACGTTTCTCTCAAAACAGCCCCGTTATCGCGCCGTCGCTGGTCAATGTCATGCCTTCCGCCGCCGGAACACGGGGCAGGCCGGGCATGGTCATGATTTCGCCCGCGATGGCGATCACGAAGCCGGCGCCGGCGGAGAGCCGCACATCGCGCACCGGCAGGATGTGGCCTTCGGGGGCACCGAGCAGGGTCGGATCGGCGGAAAAGCTATATTGCGTCTTTGCGATGCAGATCGGCGCGTCCGCGAACCCGGCCTTTTCGTAGGAGGCAAGTTTGCGGGCCGCGGCCGGCGCAAGGTCGATGTCGGCGGCGCGGTAGATTTCGCGGGCAATGGTGCGCAGCTTGTCCGCAAGTTTCATGTCCGAGGGATAGATCGGCTTGAATGCGGCCTTGCCGGCGGCAATTTCGGCCTGCACGGCGCGGCCGAGTTCGACGGCTCCCTTGGAGCCGTCGCCCCAATGGGTGCAGACGCAGACCTTGGTGCCGACTGCTGCCAGAGCATCGACGATGACCTGAATTTCGGCGTCGGTATCGGTGGTGAAGCGATTGAGCCCGACGATGACGGGGACGCCGAATTTGCGCACGTTCTCGACATGGCGCAGCACATTGACCACGCCGCGGCCGACCGCCGCAATGTCCTCGCGCCCGAGGTCGCTCTTGGCGACGCCGCCGTTCATCTTCAGCGCCCTGACGGTGGCCACCACCACGGCGCAGGCGGGTGTGAGCCCGCCAAGCCGGCACTTGATGTCAAAGAATTTTTCGCCACCCAGATCGGCGCCGAAGCCAGCCTCGGTGACCACCACGTCGGCCAGTTTCAGGCCGAGGCGGGTGGCGATGAGCGAGTTGCAGCCATGGGCAATGTTGGCGAAGGGCCCGCCATGCACCAGCGCCGGGTTGCCTTCCAGCGTCTGCACCAGATTGGGTTGCAAGGCATCGCGCAGCAAGGCCGCCATGGCGCCGTCGGCCTTCACTTCGGCCGCCGTGACGAAACTGCCGTCGCGCCGGGCGCCGATCACCATGCGGCCAAGGCGGGCCTGGAGGTCTTCCAGATCACGCGCCAGGCAGAAGACCGCCATGACTTCGGAGGCCACAGTGATATCGAAGCCATCCTCGCGCGGGGGGCCCGAGGTGATGCCGCCGAGGCCGTTGACGATGCTGCGCAGCGCCCGGTCGTTCATGTCCAGCACACGCCGCCATGTCACGCGGCGAGGGTCCAGGCCAAGCGCGTTGCCCCAGTACATGTGATTGTCGACCATGGCGGCAAGGAGATTGTTGGCCGAGGTGATGGCATGGAAATCGCCGGTAAAATGGAGGTTGATGTCCTCCATCGGCACCACCTGGGCGTAGCCGCCGCCGGTCGCGCCGCCCTTGACGCCGAAGCACGGGCCGAGGCTCGGCTCGCGCAGCGCGATCATGGTTTTGGTGCCAAGGGCGTTGAGCGCGTCGGCGAGGCCCACGGTGGTTGTGGTCTTGCCCTCACCGGCCGGGGTCGGGTTGATGCCGGTCACGAGCACCAGCGCACCGTCGGGCCGGTCCTGCACGGAGCGGATGAAATCGAAATCGATTTTTGCCTTGTATTTCCCGTAGGGGATCAGCGCAGTCTCCGGTATCCCCGCCCGTCCGGCGATATCGCCGATCGGCTTGAGCGTGTGCAGGTGGGCGATGTCCTGGTCGGTGGCCATGGCGTTGTCCTCTTCCTTACTCAGGCGGCCTGTTGGCCCGGCATGCGGTTACTTATGCCCATCTCGATCAGGGTCTCGTCAACGGCCACCACGAAGCGGCGCATGTCATCCGGCCCAATCGCCCCGATACAGCCGACACGGAAACTGGGCTGGGCCGTGTTGTAGAAGTTGGAGATGAGAAAGCCGCGGCGCTTGAGGCCGTCGACGAAGATCTGCAAGGCCCATGCCGGGTCGGCCGGCGCGTGGATGTTCATCACCACCGGGCCCTGTACGCTGCGCGCGAGGTAGGGCACCAGGCCGATGGCGATCGCGCCGTCGTACAGGGCGTCCGCATTGGCCCGATAGCGGGCGAGGCGGCCGGGCTGGCCGCCCTCGGCGTCGAACAGGTCAAGTGCTGCGACGAAAGCGGCCAGCACCTGGGCGGGCGGCGTGAAGCGGAAACTGCCGGGGCTGCGCCGATAATTGGCATACACATCGCCAAGGTCGAACGACCAACTGGCGGCCTGGCCCTGGCAGGCCTCCAGCCGGTCGATGCGCGCCACCGTGAAGGACAGGCCGGGCAGACATTCGAGGCATTTGTTCGAGGTGAAGACCACCGCGTCGAGTTCGGGCTGGGCCGAGACATCGAGCGGCAGGGCGCCAAACGCCGAGACCGCATCGAGGATCAGCCGCCGCCCCGCCGCGCGGATGGCAGCACCCACGGCCGCCGGATCATGCACCACGCCGGTGCCGGTTTCGTTGTAGACGAGGCCGACATGGCTGATCGACGGGTCTGCCGCCAGGGCCGCCGCGACAGCCTCGGGCGAAACGGGCAGGTTGGGATCGACCGCCATCTGCACCGCGACGCGGCCGCAATCGGTGGCGAGTTTCACCATCCGCTCGGCATAGGCGCCGGCCATCGGCACCAGGATCCGCCCGCCAAGCGGCATGAAACTGCGGATCGCGGCCTCCACGGCGAAATGGCCGCAGCCCTGCAGGCACAGCGCGGCATGAACCGCCGGATCGCCCTTGGCGATCGCCAGCACGCGGCGCCGGGCGTCGACATAAAGGGGGCGGAAATCATTGTCCCAGGGCGCGATGTCCTGCGCCATGGCCTGGCGCACCTCCGGCCGGGTGGTGACGGGGCCAGGTATCAGCAGCAACATGAGGCGTGCCTTGCGGTTGGTGGAGGCGGATCAATGCGCCGTCAAAGTGACGAAATCGCGGCCCGCCGTCCACCCGTCAGCACCGGGATCAACCATGCAGGCGGTGTGAGACACGTGAGCCGACGGATCCGCCACGCCGGCAACAGCCGCTGCGGCCAGCGATTCCCCGTTTCCCTCAGCCCGGACCCCAAGGCCGCCTCGCTCGGATACCTGAAAACCGTGGAGCCCCTCGCCCGCGTCGGGCATCCCTGCTAGTTTCGTCCAGCCATCAACCCGGCGGGGGACCCCATGCGGATCAGTGTCATGCAAATGAACTGCGGCCACGACAAGGCGCAGAACATCGCCCAGGCCCAGCGTCTCATCGACGACGCCATGGCGTCGGACCGCCCCGATCTGGTCAGCCTGCCCGAAATGTGGTCCTGCCTCGGGGGTGACCGCACCATCAAATTCGCCCAGGCCGAGGCATTGCCCCCCCAAGGCAGCAACCAACCCGGCGGCGAGGCCTACGAGTTCCTGCGCAGCGCCGCCCGCGCCAACCAGATCCATGTCCATGGCGGCTCGATCGCCGAGAAGGCGGGCGAAAAACTGTTCAACACCACGGTCGTCTTCAACCCGGCCGGCATCGAGATCGCCCGCTACCGCAAGATCCACCTGTTCGACATCGTCAGCCCCGACGGCACCGGCTACAAGGAAAGCAACACCTACGGCGCCGGCTCCGAGATCGTCACCTACGAAGCCAATGGCGTGAAGATCGGCTGCGCGATCTGCTACGACGTGCGCTTCCCCGAATTGTTTCTCGCCCTGCGCCGCGCCGGCGCTGAAGTGATCTTTTTGCCCTCGGCCTTCACCCAGCAGACCGGGCGGGACCATTGGGAGGTGCTGATCCGGGCGCGGGCGATCGAAGCCCAATGCTGGATGGTGGCGCCGGCCACCTGGGGCAAGCACACCGAACGTGGCGGCGAGGCGCGCTTCACCTTCGGCCACTCCCTGGTGTGCGACCCCTGGGGCCATATCGTCGCCAACGTGTCCGACGGCGTCGGTTTCGCCACCGCCCGCATCGACCCGGCGCTCACCGCACGTGTGCGGCGCGATATGCCCGTTCTTGACCATCGGGTTCTGGACCATCGGGTTCTGGAGCATCGCGTTCCGGACCAGCGGAACCCTGCCTGATGGCCCTTGAAGGCGAAGTGACCCGGATCAGTTTTCTCGCCTCCTCCGCACCCCTCGCCCAGGACGCCCGGGCCATGCTGTCCGCGCGCTATGGCGATGTCGCACCCGAACATGCCCAGGTTGTGGTCGCCCTCGGCGGCGACGGCTTCATGCTGGAGACGATGCACCGTGTGCTCGGCCGGGGCGTGGCGGTCTATGGCATGAACTGCGGCTCCGTCGGCTTCATGATGAATACCTTCAGCGCCGACGACCTGCCGGCCCGCCTCAGCCGCACCCAGGCGACATCGCTGCATCCGCTGCGCATGACCGCCACGACGCGGGACGGTCGGCACCACGAATCGCTCGCGCTCAACGAAGTCTCCCTGCTGCGCCAACTGCGCCAGGCCGCCAAGATCCGCATCATGGTCGATGGAAGGGTGCGCCTGTCCGAACTGATCTGCGACGGCGTTCTCGTCTCCACCCCGGCGGGCTCGACTGCCTACAACCTCTCGGCCCACGGCCCCATCGTGCCGCTTTCGGCCAACCTGTTGCCGCTGACCCCGATCAGCGCCTTCCGCCCCCGGCGCTGGCGCGGCGCCCTGCTGCCGAGCACGGCGCAGGTGTTGTTCGAAGTGCTCGAACCCGACAAGCGCCCGGTGGCCGCGGTCGCGGACTTCACCGAAGTCCGCGACGTGATCGCCGTCACGGTGCGCGAAGATCGCGGCGTGGCCGCGACCATCCTGTTCGACCCCGATCAGGGCCTGCAGGAACGCATCATCGTCGAGCAGTTTACCGTTTGAGGGCTGCGATTTCGGCGAGGAATTCGTCGGTCGTGCGCTGCCGGCAATAGCCCTTGATCGCCTTGAGCGAATTTTGATGCCGCGCATCGCTGTAGGTGGTGCAGGCATCCGTCACCAGCGTCACCAGATACCCGAGGTCGCAGGCATCGCGCACCGCGCCTTCGACGCACTGGTCGGTCACGATGCCGGAGATCACGAGATATTTGGTGCCGAGATTGCGCAGCACGTAGTCGATATTGGTCGACACGAAGACGTTGGACGACGTCTTGGGCAGCACGATCTCATCCTCACCCGGCTTGAGCGCATCGATCATCTCGCCCTCCCAACTGCCGGGCGCCACGGAGAAGCCGGTGATCTTGTAGTCGAGGCTGCGATCGCGCCCGTCCTTGGTCAGGTTGCGGATGACGGTATACATCACCTCGACGCCCGCCGCCCGGCAGCCTGCCTGAAGTTTCTGCATGTTGGCGACGACATGGCCTTCCATCTGCCCAAAGAACCAGCCGAGTTGCGACTCGAACGCCTCCGGCGTCAGGTCCTTGAATTCGGTGCCGTTGCGCACCGCGCAGAAGTTCTGCACGTCAATGAACAGCAGCGTCGTATGCGGCACTTCAACGGGGACATCCCGCGTCGTCAGATGGCTCATGCACTCTCTCCCGTAAAACGCCGCCATGCCTCCGGCAGCAGTCGCGTAAACCGTTCCGCCCATTCTGCTTCGCCCGCTTGCGTCGCGATCAGGTCCTGCCGGATTTCGATCTCCAGATACGGCAATCCCCGCCGTTCCGCATGCACCGGCGCCGAATAATCGGACGCGTCGGACACCGAATAGGGCTCGTTCTCGCCCACCACCAGCCCTGGCTCGCCGCGCAGCAGCTCGAGCATGATGCGCGATATCCCCTGATCCCGGTTGAACAGCACGCCAGCATGCCACGGGCGCTCGAACCCCTTGTAGACATTGGTGAAGCTATGCATCGCCACAAACAACAGCGGCCGCCCTGCAGCCTCGATCTCGCGCTCGATCCGATCATGGTAGGGCTGAAAGATCTCGCTTATCCGCAACCCCCGCGCCGGATCGGAAAGTTCCGCATTGCCGGGGATCGGCGTGCTTTCGCTGATCTCGGGGATCAGTGTCGGGCTGGTCAGCGGGCGGTTGTTGTCGATCACCAGGCGCGAATAGGGCTGCCCGATCAGAAACGCGTCGAGCGCACGGGCGATCCGAACCGAGGTGCCCCAAATCCCGATATCCCAGGCGATATGGCGCAGCAATTCTGGCTCGGACACGCCAAGGCGCCCGAGTGCTGCCGGAATGCGCCGCCCCGCATGGTCGCAGGCGAGCAAGAACGGCGAGCGGCGGCCCCAATGCCCGATCGAGACCGGCGCGGGTTCGTCAGGCGCAAGCAGGCGAGGCGTCATCGGTTCATCCCGGTCAATAGGTCGCAGCGTAGCGGTCGCATTGTTCATGCTCGTCCAGCCCCGCAAGGCTCGTCAACTCGCCGGTCTTGTGCATCAGATAGGCCTGCAAATGCGCGGCTCCGAACCACTCGGCGGCCTCTCGTGTGGCCTCCAGGGCATCGAGCGCCGCGGCGAGGGAGGCCGGCAGCGGCGGGCCATCGCCTGCGGGCAGCGCGCGGTTTTGCCGAATGCCATCGACCCCGGCCCAAACCAGCGCACCGAGCGCCAGATAGGGACTGGCCGCCGCATCGGCGCAGCGATATTCGACATTGAACTGCTTCGCCACATCACCGCCGGGCAACACCGGACACACCCGCAAACTCGCGCCGCGGTCCTGGCTGGCCAGCGTGGCATGGGTCGGCGCCCAGCGGTTGGGCCGCATGCGGATGTAGGACACCGTGCTCGGCGCCGTGATGGCGCACAGGGCGGGCAGATGATGCATCACACCGCCGACGAACTTCGCCGCAACCGCCGACAGCCCCTGCGGCCCCGCCGGATCATGCATCACCGGCCGCCCCTCGGCGTCACGAAAACTGAAATGGATATGCACGCCATTGCCGGTGCCGGTGGGCTCCAGGATCGGCGAAAAGATCGCGCGATGCCCCATCCGCTGTGCCACCGCCCGCGCCATTTCGCGCACAATCACCGCCCGGTCGGCCGCAGCCACGCCCAGGGCAGGGTCCACCACCACCTCGAACTGCCGCGCGCCATACTCGGCCATGAACGAATCAGGTTCCGTGCCCGCTGCCCGCAGTGCCGCGATCAGTGCCTCTCCGAACACGCCCTGCCGACGATAGGCATCGAGCGAATAAGCCGCCCCCGGCGCGTCCTCCACCCCGGTATAGACGAACTCATGCTCGAAGGCGGACACCAGTTCGAGCCCGGTCTCGGCCTTCAGCGCCGCCAATCCGCGCCGCAGGAAATCCCTGGGGCAACAGGCCCATGCCGTGCCGTCGAGTTCGCGGATATCGCCGAGAAAGAAATGCTCCGTCGCACCCCCATCTCCGAAATCGACATTCACCTCCGCCGCCGCATCCGGCACCAGGATCAGATCCCCCCCCGTGCCGAACGGCGTCGCATAGATCGGCCCAAAGGCCGAAATCATCGTATTGGTCGGCACCCAGCCGACCCCGCGCCGCATCCGCGACGGCAGGTCCACCGCCGGAAAGCCCTTGCCCCGAACCCGCCCCGCCATCTCGCAGGTACAGACCATAATCAACGGCTCACGATTCACCCGACCCTCCCTGCTCCGATACCCCAGCAGGCCATCGTGGCACGGGGAACGCAAGGGAGGCCGGATCAGGGCGTGCCGAAACCGTCGAAAATGTAGCCACGATTGCGGATGGTCTGAACATGCATCACGCCGCCGCCATTTTCGATTTTGGTGCGCAGGCGGCTGATAAGGTTGTCGATGTTGCGCTGGCCGCTCTCGAAGCGCCGCCCCAGAATGTCCTTGGTGGCGCTATCGCGGTCGATCAGCACCCCGACATTGGACATCAGGCGCCACAGCATGTCGCACTCCGCCGGGGTCAATGTGCAGCACGTCTCGCCCTTGTACGTCAGGATCAGGCGATTGAAGCGCAATATGAAGTCGCCGATCGTGACATCCTCGTTCCTGACGCGTGTGACTTCATGGACGACCTCCGTTTCGGGCGGCTTGCGGATCGGGTAATCGCCTGCGCGCCGCAGCGCCACGCGCAGGCGGGCCAGCACTTCGCGGGGGGAGGCGGTCTTGACGATAAAATCATCGGCGCCGGTTTCGAGGCAAATGACGCGATCGACGATATCGGTGTTGCCCGACAGCATCAGGATCGGGCCGTTGAAGAACTGGCGCAGGCGGCCGAGGTCTGTCGATGCGTCATGGCCCTTGAGATATTGATCAAGCACCAGAACCTGCGGCGGCCGGGTTGTGATTTCGGCCATCACGCTGGGCATGTCGAGAACAATTTTCATCTTCAGGCCATGAACCTGCATGAACTCAGCGATAGCCGCGCCGTAATCGGCGTCATCTTCGGCGTACAGGATTTGCGTCTGCTCCGGCATATCCGCATCGGCCTCGGTCATATTCCCGTTCATCTCAATGCGACCGAGGCGTTGTCACCGGACGGACGACGCAGGTCCCGTGATAACCCTCCAGTGATTGAGCATACGAACGCCGGCACCGAAGACCAGCCACCCCACGAACCCAAAGACGATCTTGGGCCACCGCATGGTCAGGGGCCAAATCGGCCGTCTCTTTATTGGCGATCCGGCGCTTGGAGGTTGTATCGGCGTTCGCCGGCCGACCGAGCGCCTGTGTTGCATCGCCAAACCTTCGATGGCTGCAAATTACCACATACATTGCGTTCATTAATGAGTTCTCCTGATCATCAAAATAAAGTGCTTCATTGTAAAAAATCCATAGTCGGGGACTGCATCGTTTATACGTGTTTGCCCATGATTTATTTATTTAACGGTAAAGCTACGAATCAGGTTCTATTAATTGCGAAATCGAATGTATTTTAAGGACGTTTCACGACGTTATGCATAATTTTACGATTATATAAGTTAAAGAGTCATATAAAAATATAATAAGTTATCCAAATATTTTACGATATATAATTCCAAATTTTCTGCTTATTTACCCTTTTTAATGCGATTAAACGCATAGAAAATACAAATATCTACACAACGACGAGCCTTTCCAGGCTATCAGAAGTTACCGGCCAAAGCCGTATATATTTTTAAAGAGACCCCTTTGCGTCACATCAGATTTGCTAACGTCCTGGTCGCGCTGGCCCTCTCATGCAGTCTGGCATGCAGCGGAGCGCAGGCGCAAACGGTCGTCAACCTGACCAGTTTTGACCCCGCCTTGCTGGGCGATGCGGCAACGTCGGGCGCCTCCTTGCTGGGCTCCACGAACCTTGACGTCGTCAATACCGCGGGCACCGGCAGTGTCGGCGGGCTGTTTCCGGCCGCAGTCAGTCAACTCAACCAAACCGGCGCGAACCAACTCAACACGCTCGGCATGCTGGTCAATGGCGGCGTCGCGGCCGTCACTCTCGGCACCGCCTCCTCAGTTCCGCTGGCGCCGGCGGCGGTCACCATCAACACCATCACCTCGGCCGTCGCGCCGATCAGCGGCGTTATCGGATCCAAGGAGGGTTCCACCTCCCTCACCATCGCCAACACGAACGTGGCAACCAACCTGGGCCCCGCCGACAAGGCGATCCTCGACATCTCGGCCCCCGGCGGAACCCTGGCAGGCGGCAATCAGATCGGCGTCAATACCGCAAATGGCGTGGGCGCGGCTTTCGCCACCGGCACGGGCGTCACCTTGTCGCAGATCGCGGCCGGCGTCGGTCTGGGCGCCACCTCGGCCCCCGGCGCCGGCAGCGCGCTGAACATGAGCGTCGTCAACACCTTGCTGGCCTACACCGCACGCGCCGATGCCCAGGTCGTGGGCCAACCCGCTACCGGCCAGACCCAGGGCGTGCAGACCGCCATAAACGGCTTCAACACCGCCACCCTGCTCGGCACCATCAGCGCCAGCGTCAACCAGGATGCGCGCGGACTGACCGATATCGCCAACAGTTCAACCGCCACCCTGATCCAGCCGGTCGGCACCGTCTTCCAATCCGTCAACCGCGCGCTCGCCTACAACCTGCAGGATGCCTCGCTCCAGGCGGCGGCAAATGTCGGGGTCTCCGCGCTCAACCAGTTGGCCGGCGTCGGGATCAACACCCTGGCCCTTGCCGCGTCCCCCCTCACCGGCGGCGCCGCAATCGGCACGACCACCCTCTCAGGCACCCAGACCCTCGCCACCCAGTTGATGCCGGGCGCCACGACCGATCCCTTCCCCTCCACACCCTTCGCGATGACCGTCAACACCGTCAATGCCTCGACCGGCACCGTGGAAGGCTTTCAGCCCGCCTCCGGCGAGTGGGCCGGGTTCACCGCGGGGCTCGGCGTCAGCCTGCCTGAGCCCGGCTACCCCACCGGCAACAATGGCCCGCGCCAGAACTCGACCGTCACGCTCGCCAATATCGGCCAAACCATCTCGACCGGCTACAACAGCGTCACCGCACAGAACCAGAATGTGGCGCTCGGCCCGGCCGGGTTCAGCCAGGTGATGGGCGTGCTGGCAGTGGCCAGTTCGATCAACAACGCGGGCTCGCAGGCCCTCCTGGCCTCGCAGGTATCTGGCATCTACACCCCGGCCGGTCTCGCCTCGACAAACATCCCGCTCGGCTATTCCGGCTTCAGCCCGCTCAACTCTGCCAATGCCTCGGCCGGGTTCGGAGCAGCAGGCATCGCCGGCCTCACCCAGAGCTTCCAACTCGCGGGCAACAGCTTTGCAGGCTCGGCTGACATCACCGGCGCGCTGTCCCAGACAATGGCGGGCGCCTCCCTCGCCGCGGCCTCGCTGCTTGGGGCATCGCAGATGTCATGCAGTGCGCCGGGCAATTGCACCACCGGCGTCGGCGGATCGATCAACCGCATCCCCGGCAGCACCGCAAATGGCGGCCCCTCGATCCAGGAAGCGCTCAATCCGCTGACGACCGCCGCGTCGACTGATGCGCCGGATGTGACGACGGGCGGCCCCTACCAGGCGGTGTCGCAACAGTGGATGCCGGCCTCGTTCGCCACCAACGGCGCCTACGCGCTGCTCTCCGGCGGCGGCAATACCACGGTCGCCTCAGTCAGCCAGACCACCACCGTCGCACTCAACACGCTGGCCGCCGGCGGCACCATCAGCAGCGGCGCTGCCGGCACGATCGCCCAGCTTGTCTATGAGTTCAAAGGCTACGGCCCCTGGAACTCGCTCAACCAGGGCCCCGGCACGGTGGCGCCCCAGACGACGCCGAGCGGGTTCAACACCGGCATGGTGCCGGGCGAAGCGGTGCAGACCATCTCGGCACTCACCAACAACGGCAACGCATCCAACACCGGCTACAACCAGTCGCTCGGCATGGGCGTCAACCAGGTGGCCGCCGGCGGCAGCGTGCTCGGCTCGGTTGCCCAGCAGGCGCCGTTCCTGAGCGGCTCCGGTGCGACAAACCCGAGCAATTATTCCACCGCCGGCGTTCTGAAAACCGGCAATGCCGCGCTGTCCGGTCAGCAGAGCAATGTGATGTCAATGAACGCGATCAGCGCCGCCGGCACGCTCGGCTCGGCCGCCGCCCCGGCTGCGATCAGCCAGACCAGCCCTGTTGCCGGGGTCACGCTCGCATCGGCCGACGGCTTCTTCTACAACGGCACCGGCAACAACTATCAGCAATCCGCCCCCGCCAACCTCGCCATGGTGAGCGTCGAGGGGGGCGGCATGGGCAATGCCGTCGCCAGCAATCTGGGCCAGCTCGCCGACAACACCATCAACACGGCTGCCGCCGGCAACGGCGTGCTCGGCAACGTGACACAAACCTCGGGCGGCATCGCCTCCTCCCTGCGCAACGCGTCCTACGCGATGGCGCTGCCGAGCTGCACCGCCTCCTGCCCGTCCATTCAGCCCGGAATCGCCAATCCGGCCCTCGGCACCGGCAACGCGATCCAAACCGGCACCGCCCAGGTCGCCACCCAGGGACAGAACCTGCTCGGCACCGGCCCGTCCGCCGCCGGCACGCTCAACCAGATCGCCATGCAGGCCACCGTGCTCGCAACCGGCAACAGCCAATTCACCGCCTCGCAGCACGGCTACGCGGTGAGCACCGGCACCCAGGCCGCCGCAAATGCAGCAAACGTCGTCGCGCAGCGCTAAACCATGCCTGCGACGCCAGCGTATTATTGATCGAGGGATTTGATCCGATGCCCACTCCTCCCAGCGCCGCTTTGCAGGCCATCTGCCTTCGGCTTTCGCAGATCGACAATTATATCGTGACCTTGGTCGGTTTAAACGGCGGCAATTATTGGCCGCAAGGCGGCACGCTGGATCCCAACAAGCTGTTGATCGATAGAAGTCTGATCGCGCTCTATGGCTTCCCCGGAACCCTCTCCGGAACCTATCTGGGTGCGATCCAGCCCTACGACTATATTGTCCTCGCCGCGGGCAGCGCGCCCGGTGTGTTGGGCGGGCTGGAACTCGCCTACGGCACCACACCCGGCCTCGTCCCCACCGCGACTGCCACCTTCAACGGCGGCAGTGGCGATGACTGGATCGTGGGCTCCAAGATCAACCAGTCCCTCTACGGCAATGCCGGCAACGATGTCGTCAACGGCGCCGGCGGCTCCGATACGCTCAACGGCGGCGTCAACCGCGCCGAAGGCAGCAGCGTCTCCGGCAGTCCCTGGGGCGATACCGTCTCGTTTCAGGCCTCCGGCAATGGCGTCAAGCGCTGGTCGAACCCCTTCGGCCTGAACTACACCACCGGCACAACCAATTTCACCAATCCCTACAGCACCGGCGTCGTCGTCAATCTCGTCTCGCACATGTACAGCTACAAGGGCGGCTCGGGCTCGGTGGTGAACTTCGAGTCGGTATGGGGCTCCGACGGCAATGACACCATCACCGGCGATGCCCTCGGTGACCATCTCTACGGCGGCGCCGGCAATGACGTCATCACCACCGGCGCCGGGCATGACTGGGTGCAGGGCGGATCAGGCAACAACACTCTCGACGGCGGTGCAGGCAACAACTGGCTCGATTACGCGTATCTGCTGGGCGGGCCGCAATATCTGGACCCGCCGCCGATATCCCCCTATTTCACCGGCGGGCCGCTGCTGGGCGCGGATCAATTCCGCAACACCGTCAAGGCGTACACTTTCCAGACTCCGCTCTCCGCCCAGTTTTTCACACTCGGACCTCGCCAGAGCCTGATCGTCGATCTCTCCGTCGTGAACGCCTCCGGCCAGTCCATCGCAACGATCAGCGCCACAGCCGGATCGACCGCGCTGTATTTCCAGACCGACCGTGTGAAAAACTTCCAGGCCATCGACGGTGGCGCCGGCAACGACATCATCGTCGGCAATCTCGCCACCACCAACATCGTCGGCAACGGCGGTGACAACATCCTCTACGGCGCCGGCAGTTCCGCCAGCGCCCCGGCAGGCTCCCTCGTCTCGCCATCGCTGACCCCGACGACAATCATGGGCGGCACCGGCGGCGATCTCGCGCGCGGCCCCTCCGGCAACAACCTCATCCTGATGGCGGCCGGCGGCAACGAAGTCGTCTTCGGCTACGGCGACGGGCCAACCCCGGGGCGCAAGACGACCATCTCGTTCCAGACCGTCGCGACCTCGACGCAGGTCGTGGTCCCCTACACCGCGAGCACGACAACCCTGACCCCCTATGCCGGTGTCCGCGGGCCGCTCTTCGGAACACCCCGCAACGTCACGATCGATTTGCTCCTCGGCACCTACGCATACAATGCGGCCTTCAGCAGCGTCACCACCATCATCGGTGGTATCTCGACAACCACCTACCCCAACACGCTCAGCACCGGCACCATTCTCGGTGTCGACAACGCCGTAGGCTCCGACGGCAATGACCGGATCGTCGCCAACAACAACAACGACGTCCTCTCCGGCGGCCTCGGCGACGACACCCTGATCGGTGGCACCGGCGACGACACGCTTTACGGCGGCGCGGGCAGCGACATCCTGACCGGCGGCGCCATCTCGGCAGCCGCTGGTGATGCCGGCATCAACCGCTTCTATGTCGGCTTCGATTACATGCCGGGCCTCGTCCTCGCGCCGACCGACAGCTGGATCAACCATTCGACGTTCAACACCGTCTTCGCGGCCGATTCCATCACCGACTGGTACAACGGGCACGATTACCTCCAGGTAAGCAGCGGCAGTTCAGCCGCCATCACCGGCCGGTTCGACCCGGGCACGCCCGCCACAACCAACCTCTGGAGCACCGCAAGCCGCACCGTCCTGAACGTCGGCACCTGGGATGCCACCAACTGGTCCCATGACGACTATATCGACGAAGGCGCCGGTATCCTGAACGCGGGCACCGTCCGGTTCGATGCCGGAGAGGGCAACAACACCGTCGATCTCAGCCACAACGTGACCAACACCGGCACAATCATCGTCCGCGCCGGCTCCGGCAACGACGTGATCACCGCGGCCGACAACGGCAAGAACTGGATCTACGCCGGCTCCGGCACCAACATCATCAACCTCGGTACCGACACCACCATACACACCGACCGCGTCTACATCAGCGACTTCGGAACCCAGAACATCGTCAACGGCTTCGGCGCCAACGACAAGATCTACATCTCCAACAAGCTGGTCGATGCCCTCGGCGGCGCCGTCAAGAGCGCCCCCTCGCTGTCGAGCGACGTTGTCACCGGCGGCACGCAAGATGTTGCGACGGCTATCACCGTCTCACACCTGCACGACCAGGAATCCCCGAGCCTATCCGGCCCGCAGTCCGATCTCGCCAAGCCGATCTATGACCCGCTGTTCTGGTCGAACCTCGGTCGTCTCGCTTACGGATATGATTACGGCACGCCGCACCCCAACAGCGGCATCCCGCTGCTCAACGGCAGCAACGGAGACTACACGTCCAATGGCGGCTACACCAACCAGGTGATGAAGACCTCGTCGGACCAGGCGAGCACCCAGGTTATCGCCGGCGGGTCCGCGATGATCGCGTCGGGCTATATCCTTGTTGCAACCGTGCTTCTGATGCCCGCGGGCTACGCACTCATCGCCCTCGGCGGCCTGACCCTGGCGGGCGGCATCATCTATCGCGACCATCCCCCCAAAAACGGCACGCTGGACGTGCCCTTGACCGGTTATGGAAACACGCTCGAAAGTGGCGCGACCGTGACGTTCGCCAAAACGTCATGGACCGCGCGGGATTTCAACGGCCTGCTGCAAAGCGCAAACACCGACGGCCTGACCCCGACACTCGAGGTCACCGGCCAGCCCCGCTATTCCAGCATCGGCGGCAGCGATCCCGCCGGCATCAACACCATTGTCGCAATCACGACCGTGGCCGACACGACTTCGGGCTACTCGACGATGATCTACCTTGTCCATTCGGTGGACAACATGATCCAGAACAACGAAGCGACCCTGCTGGCCCAGGTCGACAACAAGGTGTTCGCAAGCCAACTCGTCACCTACACCGGTGACACGCTGACCCCCCATCTTGCCGCGCCAGTCACCGCCATCACGGTGGCGGGCGCCAACATATCCGGCGCAGTCCCCTATGTAGTCGATGTGAACACCCCAACGCCGGTGTTGTCCATCACCGTCGACGAAAGTGCGGTGGCCATCAATGAGCAGTACACACTCTATATCTACGACGGCAACACCCAACTCGCCGCGCTGACCGAAACCAGCCTTGGCGCTGCCGGACGCGTGATCTCCTTCACCGACAGCACCTTCCGCACCCGCCTCGGCGTCGCATCCGCAACGACCCTGCCGCCCGATCCCCAGGCGCATTACCGGGTCTCGACCCTCAGCGACCAGGGCATCGCCAGCCTCGCCCGGAGCTACACGCTGGTTGACCGAACCACCGTCATCAAGTCGATCGACTTCACCGGCAACGGCATCACCGTCAACGCGATCACGGCAGGCACGCTGTCCCTGACCTCGATCAGCGGGTCGCCCACAGCCTCCGTCACCGGTGCAACCGACGCGGCGAGCGGCACCTTGACGCTCTCCTCGATCGTAGCCGGCCTGAATGCGTCGACTTATTCGAGCCCGATCGCGTCGTCGCTGAAGATGACCGTTGGCAGCACAACATCGTCCTCGACGCAGATGTTCCAACTCGCCACCCAGAATTCGGCCACCCTGAATGCGGTGGCCGGAGTCGACAACGGTCTCTACGCGCTCGGTGATTTCGCTGTCGTCAACGGTTCCGCCACCACCACCTTCGTGACCACGGCCGGCACACTGACCGGCACCAGCGTGGTCGTCCCCGCGAGCAGTACCGTCCTCACCGCCGGCAGCGACGTGATCGTCGCAGCCGGCTCCGACGCCACCATCAACCTCTGGGACGGCGGCATCCGCAGCAACGCCAAGATCATCATCGCCCCTGGCTCCTCGCCCCTGATCGTGAGCGCCGGCAGCGGTCTCGCCAGCGGCTACGACACCATCAACCACTTCCTGCTCGGCGGCGCCGCCAATGCCTACGACATCCTGCAACTCGACAATGACGGCACGACCGGCCAGCCGGTGATCGCCACCTCCCTGGCCTCGGCCTCCGCCGGCACCATCACCGGCGGCACCCTGTCCGATGGTGTCATCACCTTCACCGGCCTCACCGCCGACGCCCTGGGCAGCGCCACCGGCGCAACCCTCGGCACCGACCTCACCAACATCCAAAATTACCTGGATGCAGCGCTCACCGCCGGCAAAGTCGTCGCCTTCCGCAGTGGCAGCACCGACTCGTGGGTGTTCGAGAAAGGGTCCTCCGCCTCTCAGGACACGTTGATCAAACTCGTCGGCGCCAATGTCCAGCATCTCGTCCTGCAGACCGGCACCACCGTGGTGGGCGGCGTGACGGGAGATCTGCGCATCGCTTGATAACGTTATCGAGCAACCCCGCGGCGGAACTTTTCAAGATTTATATATACAATTAACGACATTAAAATGAACAAAACGCGGGCAGGTTGATTTTAAAATACAAATTCGCGCCGAAGAGAGACGATATGGGCGCTATATCCTCTTCGTATACGAGGGGCGCAAAATAATGTTTTCTATCCTCTTTGTTCCGTGGTAACAGGTGGTTGTTAAAAATGCGGCGTTTCGGTATGTCTGATTTTGGTTCTGGGAAGCGAGTGATTGGAAAATGGTTCATGTCGGGTCGAAGCTTGATGTTCAAAGGTGAGTTTTGCATCGCCCCGGTCGCGGCTTTGCGGGCGCTTGTGCTGCCGGTCATCCTCGCCGTAGCCGGCTGCGCCGGGTCGGGTGAACCCGTAAACTGGGCGGTCCGCTCCGAGCCTGCGGTTCTCGCGCAGACCTGCAAAATCGCCACCCCGGCCCAAAACTACGAACTCAATTCAGGCCGCGCCACCCTCCTGCGCACCAGCAATGACGGCTCCTGCGCCTTCTCGCTCTACCGCCTGCAGCGCGGTGCCGAGAGCGAGCGCGGCGGCCTGCCTTACGACTCCGTCCGCATCATGGAGCAGCCGCTCCACGGCCGCGTCGCCTTCATCCGCACCGAAACCGCCACCTGGGTCGAATACCGCCCGCTGCCCGGCTATCTCGGCCAGGACCATTTCGCCTTCACCCTCGCGCCCGGCTATGGTTATTACCCCGTCGATGTGCAGGTGGTGGCCCCGGTCGAGGCGCCGGCCGCCGCCTATCGCGCGCCCCCCGATGTGATGGTGTATTTCGACTTCGACAGCGCCCGTCTCACCGCCGATGCCCGCGCTGCCCTTGATCGTCTGATTCCCGCAGTCACCGAGCCCGGCTATCGCGTCTGGCGCCTCGACGTCTCCGGTCACACCGACGGCTCCGGCGCCGAGCGCTACAACGAACGCCTCGGTGAACGCCGCGCCGTCGCCGTGCGCGACTATATCGCCGCCCGCGCCGGGATTGATCCGCGCCGCATGAATGTGAGCGGCTACGGCATGAGCATCCTGGCGGACCCCAAGCGCCCGCTCGACGCCGTCAACCGCCGCGTTCACGTCACCCTGGTGCCCGCCACCCTTGGCACGGTGAAAGCCCAGCCATGATCCTGCTCCGCGTCGCTGTCGTCGGACTGCTCGTTGTTGCCGCCGCTGGTCCTGCCGCCGCGCAGGGCTACGGCGAACAGCGGACCCTGCAGTTCCGCCTTCAGGGCGCGGACCATACGACCCAGGAAGTCTACCGCTATCAGAACTCGACCGCGGCCATCGCAGCCAAAAAGGCGGCCGGCGGCGTCGCCTCCGCCAGCACATTGAACAACAAGACCCAGACCGGCTCCGACCTCAACAACGTGGTCCAGTATTACGATTACAGCACTGCCAACGTCTCTCTCAACGGCAGCAACAACAACGTCTCCGGCAGCGTATTGAATGCCGGGCAGGATTCGCAGGGGACCAATCAGGTCCTCAACAACCAGGCGGATTCAGCAAGCGGCCAACCGAAAATCGTCGTGAAACCGTGATTTCAGCAGCAAAAATGCGCATTCGCAGCAAGCGATCTAAATTGAAAATGGGTGCTTGAGTGCAAGCCAGCAAACGCAACTGGGTTCCCCGGCGCACCGTGCGGTCCATCGTCAGCCTCGCAATGGCTGGCGTCCTCGCGGGCTGCACCGGCTTCGCTCCGGTCTATCGCGATGTCGCCCCCATCACCGGCCCGACCCCCTACGTCAACCGCACGCCGATGCACGCCGCCCTGATGTGTGTGCGCAAGCGCGTCGCCGGCGCCCCGGACATCCGCTTCGGCGTCGCCGATTTCGTTGACGGCACCGGCGCCACAATGGGCGACAGCGACGTCAACGGCCGCTATTTCTCCCAGCGCCCCGACCTCATGCTCGTCGTCGCCCTCAGCAAGGCCGGCGTCCACTTGGTCAATCGCAGCTCCACCGGCGTCGCCGAGTGGGAAATGAAGCAGGCGATGGACAAGCGCCTCGGCGACGGCAAGCCCACCATCGTCGGCAACACCCGCTTCGACTACCGCCCCGTGCGTGCGGGCGAGTTCCTGGGCTCCAACTACTACATTCACGGCGCCATCACCGAAATCAACTGGAACCTGTCGAGCGACGCCAACGAAGTCGGTGCCTTCGGCTTGACCGCGGGTCGGCGGACCTACCGTGTCTCCATGGCGGTCGATCTCGTGGTCAGCAATTCGACAACCACCGAAGTCGTCTTCGCCCGCTCCTACAGCAAACAACTCGTCGGCTACGAAACCGGCGCCGGCGTGTTCCGCTTCGTCAACGCCGCCGTCGTCCCCGGCTCGGCGGTCGAATTGTTCCAGTCCAACATCGGCCAGAAGCAGAACGAGCCCGTCCAGCAGGCGCTGCGCTGGCTGGTGGAAACCGCCGGCTACGACATCGTCTCCCAGATCTACGGCCGCGACCCCGGCTGCGACAGCCTGGTCCCCGGCGCCGAACCCTCCGACGATCGCGATCCTGCCATCGAGATCGCGCCCATCGCCGCACAGGCCCCGCGCCCGCTCCCGGTGCCGGCGCCCAACACCGCCCCGGCCACACGCCCGGCGCCCGCACCGGTCGCCGAATTGCCGGTTCGTTCAGCGCCGGTTCCTGTCGTCGAGCAGGCTCCCCGCCCGGCCCCCACGCCCATCGCCATGCAGCCCGCGCCTCAGCCGCCCGCGCCGGTTGCCGAGCAGGCCCCGCGCCCGGCTCCCACGCCGATCGCCATGCAGCCTGTTCCGCAGCCGCCCGCGCCGGTTGCCGAACAGGCCACGCGCCCGCCCGCCACCCCCATCTCCGCCACCCCCATCGCCGTCGGCACCCCGCGGGCCCCGCTCGAAGCCGAGCCCGCCGCCGTGGCGAAACCCACCGAATGGACCCGCCCGCAATACAGCGTCGGCGCCCCCATCCAACCCGAGCCCGGCCGTCCCGAGGATGCCCGCGCCGTGCTCCTCCGCCGTGATCCCGCGGTTCAGGCAACGCCGCGCCCATCCCCCCCCGCGGCCACCCCGCCCCCAGGCGCGACCCAGGTGCGCGACGCCGCGCCCCGCCGCCCGGTTGACCCGGCCGAGGAGGCCCCCGTCATCGCCCCGCAGACCAGCGTCGTCCCGGGCCTCCTCCGCGGACCCGAGGAGCGCGATCAGGACGGTCAGCAGATCGCCGCCCGGCCGGCTCCGGTTGCGCTCGACCCCGCCGCAGCGCCCGTCACAGCCCCCGTCGCCGAGCGCGCCGCCGCCGTTCCCGTGGCCGACACCGCGCCCGCCGCGCTCCCGCCGCAAGCCGCCGCCGAACAGACCGACCTGCAGGTCGGCCGCATGCTCGCGGCCAGCTTCGCCTCCACCACGGTCGAGGACTCGGCGTGCATTCCCGGCTGGAACGGGCTGCGCTACGCCATCCTCTCGCTGACCACGGCCCGCATGTGCCCCCCGTCGAAGCCGGTTTCGGGGCAATTGGGGGGCAACGGATGACCAGCCTTCTCGATTTCGCCCGCGTCGGCGCCGTCATGGCGCTGCTGATCGGCGGCACCCTCGCCGCCAGTCCGGCCCAGGCGCAGATGTGCGTGGATGACGAATGCCCCGACATCCGGGAAATTCTCAATCCGCCCTTCCCGATGATGCCTGCCGGCATGGGCGGGCCGCAGCCGATGGCCATGGCCTCCCCCCGGCCGCAGGCCGCGATGGAAGCCCGGCCGCAGGCCGCGATTGAAGCCCGCCCGCAGGCCGGTATGCAACTCGCCTCCAACGGCCCCGCCATGTCCCGCCCGGCGGGTCCGCAAATGCATTACCGCCAGTTCGTTCAGGCCCGCCCCCAGGCCCAATCCCGCCCCCCCGCTGCGCCGCCGGCAAAGACCGATGGGCCCAACACCGGCGACACCAGGGGCGTCGCCGAATGGGCAGCGCAATGCCCGCAGAACCAGACCACCGGATGCGAAATCATCCGCCGCGTCATGCGCCAGGACGGCCAGCCCTTCGTCTCGGTGCTGGTCGGCCCCGACGCCCGCGCACCTGGCCGCAACCAGATGCTCGTTCTCCTCCCGCTCGGCGTATCCGTTCGGGAGTCCGTCCCCTTTCTGATCGACGAAAAATTCATCGCCCTCGTGCCCATCGAGACCTGCCTGCCCGCCGGCTGCCTGATGCGCATTGCCCTCTCCCCGCCCATGGTCGGCGTTCTGCGTGCCGGCGCAGCGATGAAGCTCCTTGCTTTGTCGCCTGAGGGCCAAACCGTGCCCATCGTTGTGCCGATCAACGGCTTCGGTGACGCCTTCACAAAGGTGTCCGGATGAACCTGCCCATCAAATCGCCCGCGGGGCCTGCGCGCCGCGCGGCGTTCACACTATCGTTCAATTCAATGACAACAGGAGACTTCACTATGGCGTCTATTCGTCGGCAGGCCTTGCTGGCCCTTCCCGTTCTCGCGGCCATCAACCCGGTCAGCGGCGCGTTCGCGCAGGGCCAAACGATCTACGTGCCCACCCCTGTCGCCGTCGCGGTCCCCTACACCCAGGCGCCCTACAACAACCCCTACATCTACAACAACTCCGGCTGGGGCGCCTCTTACCGCGCACCCGTCCAGGTGGCGCAGCCCGTCATCGCGCCGAGCATCTCCAACGGCGCCGGCCTCGCCGGCACCGTCGGCTCCGGCACCTGGGACGGCGTCGGCGGCAGCGGCTACTCCTACGTCGCCGCGGCCCAGAACGCCGGCGGTCAGGCGACCACCTACGGCGTCGGCAACAACGGCCCGCTCGGCAACAACCAGGCCTATGCCACCAACGTCGCCAACCCCGGCGGCGGCGCCAGCCTCTACGGCACCAGCTCGCAAACCGCGACCGGCCAGGCCTATTCCACCGGCGCCACCTTCGCCAACACCTATGGCAGCGGCTCCGTCAGCGCATCCGGCGCGCAGGGTGCCGGCGGCAGCAGCTTCGGCGCCGCCGCGGGCATGACCAACGCCTTCGGCTCCGGCACCGCCACCGGCAGCGGCACGCAGGGCTTGTACTCCAACAACTTCACCACCGGCGCCAACTACACCGGCTCCTACGGCTCGGGCTCCGCCAGCGGCAACGGCGGCCAGACCCCGGCCGGCAATGTCTGGAACAGCGCAGCCAACGTCGGCAACGGCGCCGCCTCCGCCGGCGTCACCGGCGCGGGCGTCTACAACCCCGCCGGCAACTCCGGCTACACCGGCACCGGCTCGCTCAACAACGGCGCCGGCACCGGCTACTCCCAGAGCAGCGGCTACGCCAACAACAACGGATCCGGCGGCTACCAGGGCGCCACCGCCGTCCTCGGCTATGGCGGCGCTGTGCCGTCCAACTGGCTGAGCGCCGGCTCCCAGCTCAACCAGGGCGGCTATTATTACGGCGGCCCGGTCACGGTCGTGCCGCAGTATCAGCAGCAGCATGCCGTCTATCAGCCCACATACGGCTACACCGCCGGCTATGTTCCGGCCTACCGCCAGCCCACCACGGTCGTCTACAACCCGACCTTCGTCGTCCAGCAGCCCACCCCGGTCTATGCTTACTACGGCAGCCCCGTGGTTCCCTTCGGCGGTGTGTATTTCGGCCCCGAGAACAGCGGCGTCAATCCCGAAATCGGCTCCGGGATGTAGGATTCGACAACTTCGCCTGACGTAACAATACAGTGCTGTGTTTTATGAATTATAAAATACAGCACTGTTTTGGATAAATAGTGCCTATCTTTAATGATATTGCCCTGTTACATTTCGATCATTAGCGTTTCTTAGCATAGCCCGGCCGGCGCCTAAATGACGTACTTTTGAAACAATTTCTTTCTTTATAAAAATTGGAAAGCAACATGAAGATTCAACATCAGATCATGATGTCGGCGATTGCCGCCGTCATGCTGACAGCGGGGGCAGCCACCTCGGCCCGCGCCCAAACCGTCGTCAACCTCACCAATCTCGACCCGACGGAGTCAACCGGGTTCTCCAGCACCACCGCCGGCAACCTTTCCTCCGGCACGAGCCTTGACCTGCTCAACACCACCACGGCGCTCTCCAACGGCGGCCTGTTCGGCGGCGCGGTGAGCAACCAGACGCAGCAGGCCACCAACCAGCTCAACACCATCGGCCTGACCTCGCTCGGCGCCGCGGCCCCGGTGGTCCTGGGCAATCAAACCCCGATCACCGGCACGCCGACCGTGACGATCAACACGATCGCCTCGGCGTATAATGCGGTCGGTTCGGGTACAGTCGCGGTGAAGGCGTCCGGGACTTACACGATTGGGGCAGCTGAAATTCCGTCTCCTAGCGCCGGGTCCGGGAGCCTTATCGTTGACACATCGGTAACCGTCGGCGGAAAAACTTATAACATTGATGCATACACTGCGCCCATAGCGGCTGCCGCGGGGGTTTCTGCGGTCGCAGGTTCGATCACTTTGACGGAGATAACCGCGTTCACGGACGCGGCTCCCACGGGATCGGCTATTAAGACTTGGCTCGGCCTCGCCGGCACCCCAAGTGCCAGCCTTACCTCGGGTGTTCTCGGAGTAGCAGGCAGCCCCAGCATCGCCGCCGGCACCTCGACCACGATCAACAACATCAACGCGGCCATCTCCGGCGGCGTCAACCAGATCGTCGGCGCGCCGCCCACGCTGAACAACACCTACACCGGCGGCTACGGCCCGACCGCCGGCAACGTCCAGGTCGGCGGAAGCCAGATCGGCGTCAACACCGTCAACGGCGTCGGCGCCGCCTTCGCTGCCGGCACCGCGGTCACGTTGAGCCAACTCCCCGGCGCCCCGTCGCCGATCCCAGCCGGCACCGGCCCCGGAGCCGCTGCCAGCCTCGGCAGCCCGATCATCCAAGGTGGCGCGCTCAACATGAGCACCGTCAACACCCTGCTCGCCTACACCGGCGCGGGTGCCGCCTCCGTCAACGGCTCCGGCAGCACCGCCGGCGCGCCCGGCGCACAAACCGCCATCAACACCTTCAACACCGCCACCCTGGTCGGTGACATCGGCGTCGCCGCCCAGCAAAAGGCCGACGGCCTCAACTCCCTCCAAACCGCGTTCCAATCAGTCAACCGCGCCTTGGCGTACTCCGCGGGCGCCACCTCGGCGAACGTCGACCCCTCCGTCACCAACCTCAACCAGACCGCCGCCGTCGGCGTCAACGCGTTGAACCTCCTCGCGGGCAGCACCGGCGCCACCACCCTCTCGGGCACACAGACGACCGGCTACAACACCGTCAGCGCTGGGGCGCCTTATGCGCTTAGTTCCTCTGGAGTGCCGACCGGATCGGCGCTTAATCCGACTGTGGGCGCCACCCCCATCGCCATCGTAACCAACCAGATCGTCGCATCCACGTTCAACGCGAGCGGCTTCCTTCCCAGCGGCGGCAATAGCGGTGACACAACCGTAGGCGGCGTGACCACCGCCGGCCCGATGACGAGCGCATGGCTTGCTCTTACACAGCAGGTCGGCGCCGATGGCGCCCCGACTCCCATGGCGGGCAATGTCGGCTCGCTGCCAATTTACAGCCGTCTGACTGGCGTAGATGCAGCGATGGGCCTGGGTTCCGGCACCGTCGCGATCGGCAATGTCGGCCAGTCCATCAGCCTGACCAACAACACCGTCTCGGCTGGCACCACCGCCGCCCCGGTCGCCGTCACCTTCGGCCCCGCCGGCTTTGCGCAGACCGCTGGCTCCATCGGCATCGCGACCAACGCCGACGGCCTCAACAACGCCTCCGCGACCACCGGCGTTGGCGCCTCTTCGCTCAATGCGGTCACGCAGGCCTTCCAAAGCGCCAACAACACCTTTCAGGGCACCGGTAACCTCTCGGGCGCCCTGAGCCAGGGTGCTACCGGGCTGAACTTCGGTGCCGGCGCGATGGTTACTCCGAACGCGGCTCCAGGTGGTGGCGATGTCCTTAAAACCATCGGTGGTTCGGGCCAGTCCAACGTGCCCGGCAGTGCCGGCCCCTACGAACTGGGCCTCAACTCCTCCCCGTCGCCCCTCAACCTGAACACTGCGATTGCTGGGATCACCTACGGCACAGCGTCGGTCACGGGTGTGACCCAGTCCGGCAATACCTTCGCCAACGTCGCCCAGACCGCCGGTGTCATCGATCCGGGCGCTGCCAGCACGTTGTCGCAGACCATGGGTCCCATCACCGGCTACGGC